>DASYSA010000611.1:0-12432 GCA_036003885.1 Blastocatellia bacterium
TAGACAACCACGCCGCTTGGCGGGTTCTCACCTATTGTGGCCGCAGGGGCCTGAAATCCCCCGCCGCCCGGCATGCGATAAGCATCTTCGGGCTTGAACAGATGAACGTCGGCTTTTGCGACTGCATCTGCCATCTGATGAAGCACCGGAAGATCGTCGAGCACCCAGAAGGACCTGCCCTGTGTCGCGGCTATCAGATCCTTCTCGCGTTTCTGAATGACCAGGTCTGTTATCGGCACGACCGGCAGGTTCAAGCCAAGAGACTGCCAGTTCTCCCCGTCATTGAACGAGACATAGAGGCCCGTCTCAGTGCCCGCGTAGAGCAATCCCTGGCGAGCCGGGTCTTCTCGAATTACGCGAGTGAAGGCATCTTCCGGAATGCCATTCGTTATCTTCTTCCAGGTCTTACCGAAGTCGCTCGTCTTGTAGAGATAAGGATGATAATCGTCCAGCTTGTACATCGTCGCGGCAACGTAGGCGGTGCCGGCGGCGTGAGGCGATGCCTCGATTGAGTTGACCTGAATCCACTCGGGCATGCCTTTAGGTGTCACATTCTCCCAGTTCTTTCCCGCGTCGCGTGTGACATTGACGAGCCCGTCATCTGATCCGGTCCAGATCAAGCCTTTCTGAATCGGTGATTCCATCAGCGTGAATATCACGTCGTAGTACTCGATGCTGGTGTTGTCTTTGGTTATCGACCCGCCCGAGGATCCCTGCTTGGATTTGTCGTTGCGGGTCAGGTCGGGGCTGATTACCTGCCAGCTCTGGCCTTCGTTCGTCGATTTGAAAAGCACGTTCGCGCTGGCGTACAGGACGCTCGGATCATGGGGCGAGAAAACCAGAGGAAAATTCCACTGAAAGCGGTACTTCAAATCGGCTGCGCCTGCCCCCATCGGATTGTCCGGCCAGGGAGTGACGCTGCGCTGTTGTCCGGTGTGGTGATCGTAGCGCGTGATCAGCCCGCCGTATGAACCAGCGAACACAATATTCGAGTCTTTGGGGCTCGGGGCAATCCATCCGCTCTCACCTCCGCCCACGTCGTACCAGTGGGTGGCATCGATCCCGCCCTCCGTGGTGCGGCTTGCGATCTTGACTGTCGAGTTGTCCTGCTGGGCGCCGTAGATGTGATAGGGGAAATCGTTATCGACGGCGACCCGATAGAACTGCGCGGTCGGCTGATCCTGCTCGGTCCATGTCCGGCCGCCGTTGAACGAGACGTTAGCGCCTCCGTCATTGCTGTTGATCATGCGCAGCGAATCATTGGGCGCTATCCACAGATCGTGATTGTCGCCGTGGGGGACGCTGATCTGCGTAAAGGTGCGACCGCCATCGTTCGACTTATAAAAGCCAGTGTTGAGCACGTAGACCGTGTCGGCATTCTGAGGATCGGCGTATATCCGTGTGTAGTACCAGGCTCGCTGCCGAAGGTTGCGCTGTTCGTTGACCCTGGTCCAGGACTGGCCGCCGTTGTCCGAACGAAAGACTCCACCGTCTTCGGCTTCGATGATCGCCCAGACTCGCTCCGGATTGGCTGGAGAGACTGTGATGCCGACCTTGCCGATGGTCCCTTTGGGAAGTCCGCCATTGCGAGTGATCTCAGTCCAGGTATCGCCTCCATCGGTCGACTTGAAGACGCCGCTGCCGGGTCCGCCGCTCTCCAACGTCCACGGTTTGCGATAGACCTCCCAGAGTCCGGCGTAGAGGATTCTCGGATTCGAGGGATCGAGGATCAGGTCACAGACGCCGGCCTTGTCGCTTCTGTAGAGGACCTTTTGCCAGGTCTTACCTCCATCGGTCGAGCGGAAGATCCCGCGCTGTTGATTCGGCCCCCAGACGTGGCCCAGGGCGGCGACATAGACGATGTCGGGGTTGAGGGGATGCACACGCACGCGTCCGATCTGCCGCGTGTCTTCAAGCCCGACGTGCTTCCATGTCTTGCCGGCGTCGGTGGACTTGTACACGCCGTCGCCGTGGGAGACGTTTCCGCGAATAGGAAGCTCGCCCATCCCGACGTAGATGACGTTGGGGTCGGATTGAGCGACGCCGATTGCGCCCACGGAGCCGGTCTTGAAGAATGAGTCCGAGACTGGCAACCAGTTGACGCCGCCGTCGGTGGTCTTCCACACGCCGCCGCCGGTGGCGCCGAAGTAGTAGACATTTGGTTGCGAGGTGACGCCTGCTACCGCGGTAACGCGGCCTCCGCGGTAGGGTCCGATCTGCCGCCACTTGAGTCCTTTGAGCAGAGACGGGTCATACTGTTGCGCTGGCGTCTGCGCGGGATGAAACAGAATCGATGCGATCGCTGCTATGAGGCAAACGATGAGATGGGACTTCCAACTCTGGCTAGTCAACATTGACGAATGCTCCCTTCGATCCGCGTTAGCAGGGTGACACCTGATCTGTCAGTTCGGTAGTAATGCGATGGTTTTCATACCACAGGTACGGCACGAGTTTCAAACACGCCAGGCGGATAATCGGGGCGGTTATGTCTCTAGCAGGATGCGGAGAAACGGCACGAAGATTCGAAGACACAAAGCCGTGCTAAGTCATGGCACTTAACTCACTGTTAGCGCTCCTTCGTGTGAACCGACTCGTCAAGGTCGTCTCACGGAATCACAGACGAGACTTCCAATAGCCGGGTCTCCTCTTGTGGTGTGCAATGGCGACGACCTCGATGACCGCTTCTTGAGTCAGATAATATGACGGCGAAAGGAAACCTGGGTAAGACAAGACGCCGAGTGCGTGAGTCAAAGGCCGGATATCAGGTGCTTCAGCGATGTGGCGAAGCGACAGATCTAACTCGAGCAAGAGGGCTCGAGCCGCCGATTCGCTGCGCTTGTGATACCAGTCATACGCCGATGCCATTTCCTCGGCTGCTTCCGGATGAAACTCAATTGTCCGAGCCACTGGAGCCCTGAAGAAGACGAGCCCTCACCACTTCCCATGGGATAGTCTCAACCGCGCCGGAGTCCAACTGCGCCACTCGGCGTTCGACTTCCTCTTTCCACGCCCCTTCCACACTTTCATCAACTTCGCTCTCGAGGCTTTCAATCAACAGCCCAGCAAGAGTGGCTCTATCTTCCTCGGGCAGGTCAGCGGCCTTCTCAAACAATTCGAGTACTGATATGCGCATTGCCGCATTTTATCACAGTCGCCGCCGCACACCAGCGCAAACGCAGACGGCGAGCGAGGTCCTTGATTTGGGCTCCCCTCTAATATGTATTCCTCCGTTGAGCCATCCTCCCTCTGATAAGTTTCCAATGAGCTAATCAGGTAATGCGTCTATCGCCTTCAGCGTATCCATAGCGCGAACGGTATCAGGACCGGAATATTTTTCCAGCAATCCAGCGATCCTGGGATCCAACTATCGGAATGTTTGACAGAAGGCGACCTCTACCTTATAGTGTGCCTTGCTCTCCAAACGACTATATATGTTGTGGTTTTGGTGACGCGCAGGACTAGCCCATGTTCAGACTCGAGAAACTGGAAGTACTCGGCTTCAAGTCCTTTGCCGACCGTACCTCGCTGGCCTTTGGCGAAGGCATAACCGCTGTGGTCGGACCCAACGGCTGCGGCAAGAGCAACATCGCCGAAGCCATCTCCTGGGTGCTAGGCGAACAGTCCGCCAAGAGTCTCCGCGGCGGCAAGATGGAAGACGTCATCTTCAACGGCACCCGAGACCGAAAGGCCGTCGGAATGGCCGAGGTTCTGCTCACCCTCGTCGCAATTGAAGACATTGCCGCCAGGGACTCCGACGAGGGCCTCTCCGAAGACGAACACGCCTATGACGAGGCAGTCGAGACCGCCGAAAGAGCTGCCAGGTCCGCTCGCTCGCTCGTCGAACAGTTGGACCCGCCGCAGCCGGAGGCAACTGAGCAGCCGGCTCCAAAAAACGATGGACTTGCCACTGCGGCTTCCGAACCTGAAACCTCGGCGGCTGTAGCCGAGTCAGCGCCCGCCGCGAACCTGAAAGCCGAGGCCGACTCGCGGTCCCCGGAACTCGACGACCCTCACACGCAGGAGTCAGCCAAACACCTTAACGCGTTTCGCCGCCGCAAGCGCAGAGCTGTCGCGATCATGGCGGGCGAACGCATCACCGTCGGCCGAAGACTCTATCGGACCGGCGACAGTGAGTATTTGATGAATGGGCGCGCCTGCCTTCTGCGCGACGTTCAAGACCTGTTCGCAGGCACCGGTCTGGGCGGCGCCCACTATGCCATCATCGAACAGGGACGCATAGGTCAGATACTCTCATCCAAGCCACTCGATCGCCGCGCCCTGATCGAAGAAGCCGCCGGCATCACCAAGTTCAAATCGCGAAAGCGCACGACCGAGTTGAAGCTGGAGTCCGCCAGACAGAACCTGCTAAGGCTCAATGACATCATCAGCGAAATAGAGCGGCAGGTGAACAGCCTCAAGCGCCAGGCCCAGAAGGCGCGGCGCTATCGACGGCTGCGCGAAGAGATGCGCGGCGTGCAGAAGCTCGTCTTCACATTCGATTACTACAGGCTCAACGAAGCGAATGAACGAGTCACCCTCGAACTCGAATCGGCGCGGACCAAACAGGCCGAGGTCGACGCCCTGCTGACTGAACGTGAGACAGAACATAAAGCGGCGTCGGCCGAGGCTCGCGCGGCCGAGGATATGCTGGCCGGGTTGCGCGACAGGGCTGCGGCCGCGGACCTTGAAGCAGACCGCGTCCGCAATCGGCGAACGTTCGAAGAACAGCAACTTGGCCAACTGACCGTTCGCATAGCCGAGCTCGAACGCGATCAGCAAGCGCTCGAGAGCCGCCTCATGCTGATCGACGAAGAGATCCAGCGTCGGGCGGGCGACCTTAAGTCGCTCGAAGAGGTCCTGACAGTCGAACAGGGCGATCTCTTGAAACGCGACGGCGAGTATCAGGCCGAGCTCGTGCACCTGCGCGAAGCTGAAGGGGCCATCGACCGTCTTCGCCAGCTTATGCTCGGCGAGGTGGGAGCGACCGAACGGCTGCGCACCCTTGGCTCGAATCTCGAAGACGCGCTGCGACGGCTCGATTTAAAGCAGACTGCCCTGGGCGCTGAAAAGGAGCGCGCTTCGACTCGGCTCGAAGACGCGTCCATCGAACACGTCCGCGTGACCGGCGAAGCGGAAACGGGCCGGGGAAGACTCGCCGAGTTGACCGGCTGGCTCGAGGAGAGGACGACAACTCTGGGCACGGTCCGCGCCGAGACTGCGGCTCTTCGCTCCGAGATTGAAGCGATTCACACTCGCCGCAATGCGGCCGAGCATCGCCTCGCTTCACTTGAAGACCTGGATGCTCATCACGCCTATTACTCGGATGCAGTCCAGCATGTGATGTCTCCCGAGAAGGCCGCACGGATCAATGCTCTGGGCACTCTCGCCGATTTCGTGGAAGTCGAGCCCCAATATGAGCGCCTGGTCGAGAGCCTTTTTGGACGCGAGCTTCAGTCGGTGCTGGTCCCGACGATCGACGATGCGCTTGCGGGCGTTGACTCGCTCAAGTCAGAAGGGCTGGGCCGCGGAGCGTTCCTCGTTGTGGGGCTTCACGGGGGCGAAGGTGATCCCCAGGACTACCTGATCGAGGCTTCGGCCGGCGACTTCGAAAACTCAGATAACCACACTCAAAGGACGACCTCCGATGCTCAGCAGGCCGGCGGCGAGAACGAGTATATCTCGGTGGATCGCCAACTACAGGCAGCTGAGAGTGAAGCGCAATCCGAAGGTCGGGAGCAGTCCACGATAGACCCCGAGCTTGCGGCATCTGAGGTGTTCGACTTGCTGGCGCAGCAGCGTTATGACGAACAGTCGACGGCAGAGGCCGGGCGCTTCCAGCTCGACGTGCTGCGGGCGATCGAGCTTATGGGACTGCGGCCCGAGATCAGGACCGTCGTCGAACGGGCCTTCCCGGACAAGTGCGACGCTTCAGTTGTACCTGACATCGAAGCCGCGCTTCTCCTGTCGATTGAAAATGCTTCTCAGGTCTACATCACTCACGACGGCGAGCAAGTCGTGAATGGCCGGCTGATAATCAGCGGCGCGCAGGCAGGGTCCAAAGGCACGTCACTGCTGGCCCTCAAACGCGAGATCAAGGAGCTGCGGAACCAGACGCAAATGGTGATGGCCGAGGAAGAAGGGCTGGGAGAAGGTCTTGCCAGGGTGCAGTCTCACCTCGCCGAGGTCGAGAGTGAGGTTTCCGCTCTCGACGCGGAGCTTCGCCAGAACGAGAAGGGGATTGCGGCTATCGACTCTCAGCTCCAGGGTCTGGCGCGCGAGTTGGAGCGCGCCTCACAGCACGTTCGGGTAGTCGAGTCGGAGCTCGAACAAGCGGCCCTGGAGCGCGCGGAGCTTGAATCGCGTATCGTGCAGGTGGCCGTAGAGCTTGAAGCGGCGGAGGCTTCGCGGGCTGCTGTCGAGTCGTCTGTTGCGGAAGCTCAGACCGGGCTTGCCGCGATGCGTCAGAGTGTTGAGCAGTTGGCCGAACAACTTTCAGCGGTGCGGGCATCGGTGGCAGTCCGCTCGGAACGGTTGCAAGCGGCTAAATCCGAACTGCGCAGAGTCGAGAATGAAGCCGAGGAGCTTCGATCGCGGATCAATCGCAACAAGTTTGAGATGTACGAAGGCCACGGTCGCATCGAACAGTTGACCGCTTCGCGTGCCGAGGCCGAAGAACTGCTGGGGCGAATGGAGGCTGAGCGCGCCACTCTGGGCGAGGAGATCGAGGGTGTGGCTCTGGCGCTCACCTCGGCGCGCACCCGAACGGACGAGCTTGAGGCGGCGCTGAGCGAGCTAAGACAGCTGGGATCGGCAGCTCACGACCGGCGCGGCCAGATCGAGGTCGACCGCGCACGCATTCAATCCGACGCCGAACACCTGACTCGTACCTGCTATGCTGAGCTGGCTATGACGCTCGAAGACGTTGTGACAAGCGTCGAGTTGATGCGCGCAGCCGCCCAGGAGCTTGCCGCAGTCCCGGAGAGCGAAGACTCGTCGGACGATGACGAAGCGGGCGCTGAGGAGAGAAGCGCACAACCGTCATCCGACATCGAGGCTGCCAGAACCCGAATGGATGCGTTGCGAATAAAGCTGGACGAGATGGGTCCGGTGAATATGATGGCGGTGGAAGAGCTTGAGGAGACTGACGAGCGCTTCCGGTTTCTCACCGCGCAGCGGAGCGACATCCTCGAGTCGATAAGGATGACCGAAGAAGCGCTGACCGAGATCAAACGCCGGTCCCGAGAGCGCTTCCGCCACGCGTTCATTCACATAAACCAGAACTTCCAGGAGATGTTCACCGAGTTGTTCGGCGGCGGGCGCGGCGAGATGATCTTGATCGATGAAGACGACCCGCTGGAATCCGGCATTGACCTGATCGTGCAGCCTCCAGGGAAGCGGCTTCAGAACGTGTTGCTTTTGAGCGGCGGCGAAAAGGCTATGGCGGCGATAGCGCTGGTGCTTGGGATATTTCAATACAGGCCGTCGCCCTTCTGCATCCTTGACGAAGTGGATGCGCCGCTGGACGAGACGAACGTAGGCCGGTTCACCAACAAGGTACTTCAGATGAGCCGGGATACGCAGTTCCTCGTGATCACCCACAACAAGCAGACGATGGAAGCAGCCCGGGCTCTATATGGAGTGACGATGGAAGAGCTGGGCGTATCGAAGCTTGTATCGGTGAAGTTCTAGCCCTCGGGCCTGGGTACGCACGCTTCCAGCGTGCGATGTGCAGCAGCGGCGCACTCAAGAGTTTCCCCCTTCCGCAATCCACAATCCCCCTTTGGGCGCACGCTGGAAGCGTGCGTACCCAGCATGCATTCATTCCCTCTGGAATTACGTCTATTAGCTATGGCAGGAAGAAAAAGGAGACCAGCCATGAGCGAAGCCAAACCCACCGACCGGCGGCAGTTCCTGAAAGACGGCGCGACTGCCGTCATTGGTATAGGCCTGCTCCCGTTTGTTCTAAGGGGCCATCTTCCAACGAGTAATCATCAATCGATCCATGCTGACCGCGAAATGCGAACGATGCCGCTCCGAGAGAGCCTCGATGCACCAAACATTCATAACATGTTAATAGTCGGCCATGAGACGGTTTTCCTTTCACATCTCCCGATGTTTAAGACTCCCGACTTCGATTCTCCTCACCGCTACCAGGTGATATTGGAAGCGACTCTGAAGAAAGACGGACGAGACACCCTACCTACATACGCCAACGATCGCAAGAACAATCCCACAACGAAGATCTACACATTGGGTCCTGAGGAATTCATACTTCCAAACTTGAACTCGGCTAATGCGAATCCGCCACTGAGCAAATTCAAGGCAAGTGTCTTTCGAGGCCATCTGGAAAGGCGCGGGAAGAAACGCATCATCGAAGATGCCGATGTCAGCATTCAAAACGTCGTTCATTTTAGAGAATTCGATCCCCAGGCAAAGAAACTCGCTCAATTGGAGTACATCCTCTTTGGCAAAGGGAGCGAACTGTTCCTGGCACATCTCATTACGAGGCCGCCGGACTTCGACCAGGTATTATCCATCAAAATTACAGATCATAACTTCACCGATGAAGAGCTGCGAAAGGGGCTGCGGGTTGTGTTCGGCAGACCGAATACGATATCCAGGAGATTATTGGAAAAGCAGGAAGCTGTGGGCGAGGTCAAGTCTTCCGCGGGACAGCCTCTTAAGGTAAGGGTCAGAGCGGTCGTAGAATACTACTTTGAGTCAGGTGAGCTTCGGGGATAATGGGTCCTTCATCGACAAAGAGCCGTCCTTACTTCCTCGCGGCAGGCTGGCTGGTCAGCGTCAGCGCGGAGGTTGTTTGCAGAAGGAATTTAGTCCCGCTCTCGATCCGAGTGTGCTTTTCGGGCAGCGCCAGAGTCGAGTTGGTGGTGACACCGGCGGTTGTATCATTCACGACCTGGATGTTGCGGCCGAGGCTCCCGGTTGCCCCGCCTAAGCCGGTATTGGTTCCAACCGTAGCTGATGTTGTTGAGTCCACGGTGGAAGTGACCCCACCGGCAACACCGCCTACGGTGTTTAGCGCGCCGCCGATCAACCCGCCGGTCTGATTCTGAGCACCAGCCTGGCTGCGGCTCTGTCCTTGCCCCCCACTCCGCGGCATTTGGGTGACTTCTGAACCGCTCGTATCAGAGACACTGCCGGCTGCGGTCACTACCGCAGTCACCATTGCATTCAGTTCGGCCGTCGCTCCCGTTTTGCTGTCAGTGATCGAGTCGAAGACCAGGCTGGCCTGAGTCGTCCCGTTGACGCTGGTAATCTTTTCGATATGGCCCCTAATGGAGGACCCGCTGTCGATCATCTTCTTGCCATCACGTTTAACGGGCCTGGTGGTCTTCATTTTGAATGAGTCGCCAGGTTTCGCCTTCTTGAGGTCGACTGTTGAACTCATTTCGGCCAGTAGTTGGGACCCCGCGTCGAGGGTCATCGATCCCGCATCGGATTTCGCTCGGGTTTGCGAAGAGGCATTGGCTCGGGTATTCGCACTCGCCGACTGCTGGGCTTGTTGTTCACTCTGGGCGGCCGCCCCGGGCAGCGCTATTAATAGAATCGAGAGAGGGGCGGACATTAATATTTTCATCATTGAAGTCTCCTCACTTAGTTCCTTTCGAGGGAGGGTCTCTCTCTGAACGCAAGGCCTATGCCTCTAAAGTAGGCACGAAATTTATTCTGAAAACGCACTTTATTGTCGTCGAAAAGACTGTTGCGATGGAAGAAAGTACAGAGGAGCTGGGAAAGTTTTACAGCCGTTCATTGACCTCTGGTATGATCAAAAGCCGAAGATTCTAGAGCGGCACCAACAAGCAGCTTCAGACCATGCGCAGGTACTGCCCCCGATAGAGTGTGCTCCCGAAGAGAAAGGGATTGTACGCAATCTCGTGAAACACCCTGACGAGATCAAGATCCAGTTTCTTGGGCAATGCATCGCCGTCAACAGCGATGGTCGTGGCGCCCGTGCCTACCCACAGATCACCCAACAAATGCTGCGCGCGGCGTTTCCCTCTCTCGCCTTCAAGAGCAATGTGTGTATGCTCTCCCATCCCAAAGGATTGAAGGCCCTCGTGAGATCCCGCCACTCGCTCTTCAAACCCGACATAATGGTGATCAGCCTTCCGGCTATGTTTGCTTCTATTTCAACCGGAGCAGACCTCATAAATCAACTGGCTCTGGAGCTGACGGTCACCGCCCGCTCATTTCTGCGGAGGATCGATGCGAAACTGACCGGAGGTCATGCAGTGGAAACCCCGGTCAAGAAAAAGCTCAAGTGGCGTCCCACGGCTGTCTATCCTCCTCTGGCAATCGACGAATATGAACGGCTGATAGATGAGGCAGTCGAGTTTTCCCGTAGAACGAGTACCTGTCGCGTGATACTGTTTGGGCCGGGTGGATTGAATGAAGATACAAAGACCGATACAGCGGGGACGCCCGAAACTAACTTCGGCAGTTAATCGGATGGTGTTGCGCTCAGGCGAACGGCTCGGAGTCGCAGTAGTGAATGCGAGTGATCTCATGGCTGAACACGATGGCAGCGTCTTCATGCCTGGAACTAACATCTACAGCCAGCACGGGCATGAAGTCATCGCGCGCGAGGTCTATTCCGTCATCGCCTCTCAGATATTAGCTTCCGGCCACGGTGTTGAAGGATTGTCGTAGATCAAACGGGAAATGCATCGGTCGCGGAAGCGCACTGCGCAGAAGGTCACGATATCAGCTCTATGGCCGGGCGCTCCTGGCAGGTCGACGAAAATTGACGATGAGAGGAGAAGAAGATGAGACTGGTGCTGTTTTCACAGCTTTTCATGATCCTGCTACTTGCTCTTCCTGATTCTGGATTCTCTCAGAATCCAGTTAAGGCCCGGACTGAGACTGGCAAAGAGGTCCTACTCTACGCTGATGGAAAATGGAAATATGTAGAGGATAACAAGGAGACCTCGTCCGAGGTGAAAGCACACAATAAGTCTGCGTCTGCAAAGACGCTGTCAAAGACCCCCAGAGGAACCTTTGAGGTCTGGGTTGATGAGTCGAAATGGAGCGGACCTTCAACGAGCGACGGCAGAATGCAATTCAGGCTCAAGACAGGGGACGCATACATTCTGGTCATTTCCGAAGAGATCGGCATACCGACTGCTTCACTCAAGAATATTGCAATCGACAATGCAAAGGCAGCCGGCTCTGAATTCAGTCTCATAGCTGACGAGACTCGAGTCGTGAACGGGCGTGAATTGACATCTCTTAAGTTCAACGCGACTGTCAAAGGCATTCAGCTCACATACTACGGCTACTACTACGGCGGGAAGGAAGGAACGATACAGATGCTTTGTTACACCGGGCAAAGCCTGTTCGATAAGTACGAAAGGGACTTCACGGAGTTTCTTGATGGCCTGGTAGTCCACTAGTAGTTACTGCGACTCAGAAGACAGCCGTTGGCTACGATGGTAGGGCGCCAGGGTTTACAAGCTCTCGACTGGTAATAAAAAGGTACCAGATCTCCGATAGGTTAGTATCGCTTCGATCAAAAACTCGCACCCATCCTCAGGTCGTAGAGGGCACACCAGTTCACTTACATTTCGCAGGTTCGCGCTGTATGATGTGCTTTTTGCCAAAGAGGAAGAGAGAGTCTATGTCCGAACTTCAGCCCATCAACTTCACTCGCGGAGTACCCGCGAACGAATCGTTTCCTGTTGAGGAGATCAGAGAGGCTGCCGCAACCATACTCCACGGAAGCGGGTCAGCCGTTTTGCAGTACGGTCCTGCCGTCGGGTTCGCCCCGTTGCGAGAGTGGATCGCCGAGTGGCAAGGCGTAAAGTCCGATCAGGTGATGAGCGGAAACGGCTCACTTGAACTGCTCGAGTTCCTTTGCCGGCACCTGGTTCGCCCGGGGGATCCGGTGTTTGCCGAATCGCCGAGCTATGACCGCGCCCTCACCCTCTTCCGACGTCACGGCGCCGAAGTGGCGGGCATCCCGCTTCAGCCGGACGGTCCGGATATCGAGGCTCTGGAATCTGCCCTGAAGAAGCGTGTGCCTAAATTCTTTTATACGATACCGGACTTTCAAAACCCGGCCGGCGTGACTTGCTCGAGCGCAAAACGACGGCGCATAGTCGAGCTGGCCGAGCAATACGACTTCATTGTGGTCGAGGATGCGCCCTATCGCCTACTGCGCTATCGGGGCAAAGACGAGCCGACGCTGTTTGAGCTTTCTCCTCAACGCGTCCTGCACATGAGTTCGTTCACCAAGCTGATCGCGCCCGGCGTTCGAGTGGGCTTTTTGTTAGGGGACGCGAAGATGATCGCCAGGATCGGCAAGGTTGCCGAAGACATTTACATTTCACCGGGGTACTTCGCCCATGGTGTTACCTACGAGTGGTGCCGGCGCGGACTCCTTACGCCGCAAATCGAGAGGCTCAAGGCCCT
>DASYSA010000612.1:0-9421 GCA_036003885.1 Blastocatellia bacterium
CTCAATAGCCGCGGTAGTGTTTTCGCCCTTAAGGATGCTTGGTTCTGTTGTGTTAGCTGCTGGAGTGGGATGGAAGGGCGGGGATATACTCAGCATATTGTCAAAGGAGGGAAAAGGTGACCCAGACTGGCAGACTACCAGGAACCGAGCGATAGTAGGGATGATATTTTGTGGGGCTGGCATACTCGTCAGTGCAGTATGGACGCTCTTATTTCTGCTTGTGCTATTCGGTGTGATCCATTGAATGGCCTGGTGAGTCCGAAGAAATGGGGTAATGCGGTTCGCGCCTCCGACCTTCCCTAAGTAGACGCGACCCCAATCCTGGCTCTCGTATGAAGATTGAGAAGCTGGCTTGTGCTGATAGAGAGGACTCAAAGAGGAACCGCCACTAAGCCTTTCCTTTTACCGGGTAGGTTTCGGCTGGAGATATATATGAGAGAGACAATGAAAAGACTTCCAATTAATCTCTTGCTCGTCTTCGCCGTATTCTCCATCGCTTTCAGCACGAGCTTGCAGCAGACGGGTTCTCAGGGCGCACACCAGGCAACGGCCGGTAGCGAATGCAAAGAGTGGAGTTATTATGGCGCCGACGGGCCAGGCCATTGGGCAAAGCTTTTTCCTCACGACTGTGGTAGCCAGCACCAATCGCCCGTGGACATCGTCAACTCGACGCCCAGGGACCTGCCTGCCATCGGGCTCTCGTACGGCTCCAGTAAGCTGACGGTAAATCGCGAACACTTTGCTCCACAGGTTAACTATGACCCGGGAAGCTCGATCAATTACGCCGGTACGACATATGATCTGAAGCAATTTCACTTTCACCTGCCGGGCGAACACAGGATTTCGAATGCCGGATATGTGATGGAAATGCATCTGGTTCACAAAACGTCCGACGGGCAAAATACCGCGGTTATTGGAGTCCTTTTCAAAGTCCAGGGTGCGGCTAATCCCGCCTTCAAGTCGATCATCGATAACCTGCCTCCCCCGGACTCAGAACACGGCGGCACTGGTCCGGAAATCAACGCGCAAAAGCTGCTGCCGGCTAACCGGAGTTACTACAAATATTCAGGCTCGTTGACCGTCCCTTGTTGCACAGAGCCTGTCCTGTGGCTTGTGCTGGCAGACCCAGTCCGAATATCAGGTGAACAGTTGAGGAAGTTTCAGTACTCGCAAGGAGGCAAGCGTAACAACCGGCCAGTGCAACGACGGATAAGAGCGGACCGTTAGAAACCAAAGGCTCGAGGCCGGCGTTCGCGGCGTGAGATCGAGTGCCGATGGTCTCCTAACGTTGACTCGAACATAATCACTAACACTCTAAACATTCTGAGGCTTTATGGAAGAAGACATTCGCAACTTCGGTGTGCAGCTTGGCCGGCAGGTACTGGCCCGCGATTGGCAAGCGGCCCATCAGATGCTTGCGCCCTGGATGCAGCAATCTTTTACGCCCGATGGGGTGCGGGGGTTCTTTGAAGACGAGTACAGAAGCATACTCGCGGAGAATGGTGTCGAAGGCATGCATTACCCCGAGCATCCGGAGCCGGAGGTCGACGGTAACAACTTCATGAACGCCACAGCGCTGCGCGAGCCAATCTCATTTCAGGGCAACCGGGTGCGCGCCGTTGCCCCTGAAGTTACCGACGGGAACATTCGCTACTGGCTCAAGCTCCAGCTACAATGCTCAGACGATCAGATGGGGAGGCTCGGCTTCGACTACTTCTCCGAGACCTGGATGGCGGTTGTGGAGACCCCCGATGGACTGCGGGTCGGGTACTGGAGCTAGGGGGCGTATTGAGACTTCCTCACGGACGCCTCACTCACCGGAGGCGATTTTTGCGGCCTGTGTTCAAGATAAATGAGTACGTCAATCATCATTGGACTGATAGTCGTCGGCGTGGTCGCTGCTATCGTGATTTCTATTCGACTCCGGCGTCGTCGGGAGAAACAGAACCCTCATGAGAGAGCATATAGCATGGAGCGCGAGGCGCAGCGGTTCTCGCGACGGCTGGTGTCTGACATAAAGCTCTACAACAAGGCGCGCGTGGCCGATGGGCGCCAGAGCCACGACCTGTACTATCAGCTTCGTGAAGAGCTTGACCGCGCGCGTACGATGTACGAAGAGAAAGTGGATTCGCTCGCTGTGGATCGAGATTACTTCCGCGAGGCGGTTGTCGAGATACTCTGCGACGGAGACGCCGACGTGCTCGGGGCCGAGTTGCCGGGCCCGCGAGGGCGCACGATCCAATAAGGGTGGGTGTGGGGACATCGGCGTAGGAACCACGACGAGAAACGAGGAACGACTATTGAACACAGAGGTCGGCCGAATCACAGGAGTCTTTCGTTATCCGGTGAAATCGATGGCCGGATTAGCCCTGAATACAGCGAACCTGGGGTGGCACGGGGTTGATGGTGACAGACGCTTTGCGTTTAGACGAACCGCGGATCGAAGCGGGTTCCCGTTTTTGACGGCAAGTCGACTCCCGGAGTTGATCCTCTACGAGCCCTTCGGACACGCTGAAGCCGACGAGCTGATTCCGACGCACATCCGCACACCTGACGGCAGGGTGCTCGACTTGAATGGCGAGGAGTTGCAGGAAGAACTTTCTCAAAGGCACGGTTCAGGCGTGCAATTGATGCACCTCAAGGCGGGAATCTTCGACGAGGCTTCCGTTTCTGTGATCAGCCTTGCAACTATCCGCCAGGTGGAAAGCGAATCGGGTCGACCACTTGATATCCGCCGCTTTCGGCCTAACATCATCGTCGAGACATTCAGCAACGCGCCATTCGGTGAGGACAGTTGGATCGGCTCGAGCCTGGCATTCGGAACTGAATTCGAGGGCCCGGCAGTGAGCGTCACGATTCGGGATAAGAGGTGCGTTATGATCAATCTCGACCCGGAAACGGCCGAAGCGGATGCGCGGGTGATGAAAGCGGCGGTGCGCCTGAATGGGAATAATGCAGGTGTTTACGGCACGGTGATCCGGACAGGCGAAGTGAGCATCGGCCAGAGCGTCTTTCTGCGGCGAGAATAATGAGTGCCCCATGGATCCGTGGACAGCAGTGGGAAGTCTTCGCCACTCTCGACGTCATCAACTGGACGGCCTTGTTGCTGATGGCGATCAGAGGTTAGGGTGGCAATCACGGTATTGATTGCGGGTCGCGCGGCGGGGAATGCAGATCGTTCTGCCTCCTTAGGAACCGAGAGTGTCATATGACGGCCGATGAACTGACAGTCGAACCCGATGGCAGTAGCGACATAGATAGCTGTGACTGCTGCGGAAATGCGAGCAAGAGCGTTTGGGGGTTCATCCGCAAGCGGCAGGAGCCGGTGGCCGCCTACTTTGTTGGATGGGCGGTCGGCCACCCGGAGCACGGAGCGAACTTCGATCTTATTCTCGGTGAGTGGGGCGACGGCACGTCTGCGCAAGATCGAGTGGCGGTTTCTCTTTCATACCGTCGAACCGCCGACGGGGACGGCTTCATGATCGTCGATGCTGCGAGCAGTACTACAGGGAAAAGCGACCTCGTTGGCTGCGCACTTACACGCGATCAAGTTGTCGGTACGCCGCTCGCGCAGTTGAGCTTTGATATTGTAGATGCGATATGGCTTCAGGATTTGCGGATCGACGAGGTCCGCCGTATCAAGTGATCAGAGGAGCACATAGGAGACTATCATGAGGCAACTATCGATCATCACCACAGTTGCCCTGGGCTGACACTCCTGGCGTGCCGGATCCTCGCACAGACAGTCGACTTGGTCCGCAAGAGCTTGCGGACTCCTGCCCGATCGCGAACTGATGAATCGTTTTGCAGGGGCGGCAACAACGCGGCTGCCGTCCCCTGTTTTCCCTGTGTCAAGGCGTTACTGCGGATAGCTGTACAGCATTGGCGGTTCTTTCCCAAGGAGTCTCAGGTATGTGTAGAGCTGACCTCGATGGTGCCAGTGCTCGTCGTAGGCGAACTGAAGATACTGCCACGCCGGGAAACTTCCAAACGGCGACTCGACAACCCGCCCGAGGTCCTCATCGGACATCGCGGCCACAGCGTCATTAGCTGCCTGGTGACAGGCGCGAGCGAACTCCTGGGCTTTAGCTACGCTGGTTATGCCTGCCAGAATGGCTGCCGCGGGTGGTTGCTCCGGCACGGAAGCGCCCAGGGCCTCCTCCGTGAGCCGGCCATCGCGCGCCCCTTCTGCCAACGCCTTCTCCATGCCGTAAATGTGAAGTATCAAATCTCGGACAGTCCGGGTCTCAGGCCGCGGACGATAGTTCAGGTCCTCATCGGTGAAAGTCCCGATTGCTCGCAGCGTCACGTCATTCACCAGTTCAAAGTATCCGCGGCTCCCGAGTAGTGTCTGCTTGTTCATATTCTCTCCTGTCGTAAATTGTTTCACGGCCTCATCAGCCTTGAGCAGGCAGTCTATAGTACGCGAGTGACAACGTTATGTCAGCAGCCTTAAAGATTTCTATTATTTTCGATTATTCTCTTGCCTTCCTCTACCAGACGGCGACGGAGAGAATCGGGCTCGAGCACCCGCACGCTTCCTCCCCAACCGAGTAGCCACTGCACTATCTCGCTCTCCATTCGAACCCTCAACATGACCAGCAATCCTTCGGGCTTCTCCTCCATATCCACCACGAAATAAGAGCGGGCCTCGCGCACCCATGGCGCAATCTCCTTGTCGAATAAGGCCCGAACCACGATTTTCCTTTGCTCCCGAGGCTCGGGTTCCGTCATCTTAAAGGCCGGCGGTCTTTCGAATCTCCTATCAAGTATCAAGAGGTCGGCTACGCGATCGAGCCGGAATATTCGCGTGTCGCCGCGCAGATGGCAATGAGCGACCATGTACCAGGTCCCGCCAGCATTGAGCATTCCGTATGGGTCGGCCTCGCGCACGCGCTGCTTGCCCTTGCCATCCTCAGTGAATCGAGTGTGATAGCGGAAGCGCGCAGTCTTGCGCGAGACTATTGCGCGCCGCAGTTGTTGAAGCATCTCAGACTCTCCAGGTCGATCGGGCTCGCTGATTGGGACGAAGCAGATGCTGTCTTGAAGGTACCGGACCTCGTCACGCAGCTTCTCAGGCAACACGGCTTCGATTTTGGCGGCGGCCGAATGAGCCGCCCCCCGATACTCTGCATCGAAGCTCTTAGCCACGAAGTCAGCGCCCATCAGCAGCATAGTCGCTTCATCCGTCGTGAAGCTCAACGGCGGCAGGAAGTACCCAGCCATCAGCGAGTAGCCCTGACCCGGCAGCGCGACTACCGGAACGCCCGCCTCGGACAGGGCCTGGATGTCGCGATAGATCGTGCGCTTGCTCGTCTCAAAGGCCGAGGCCAGGTCTTCGGCGCGTTGTCTGCCATTACACTGCAGTTTCAGCACCAGCGCGAGCAAGCGGTCCGTTCGGTTCATCGTGTCTCCTGTCTCTCTCCGTCGCCATGGAGTATTGCCAGAACGGTCCCTCGGCCAGATCCACTTCCTCGGAACAGCTCTGATGCCCGCTCAATTGTTCTCCATTCATCAACACACATGCAAAGAGTCGTAGTCGGATTGTAAGCCCGTCATTTGCCGTCGAGCAATTCTGTTAACGCCAGGAGGAGGAGAGAGTGGGAGAGTGGGAGAAGGGGAGAAGGGGAGGTAGCGTCTCCCACTCTCCCATTCGTTCGGCAGCAGAGAGTGGATCGGCACTTTGCCGCCTTTCATAAGCCTTGGCGAGTTGGTAACACGGATTCGGGACCGCGGAGAGCTGGATGCTGCGAGCGAACCGATCCTTTTCTCATCCCCTGATCCCGAATCCGAACCGTGGGTTGCCTCGAACTCAAAACTCAAAACGCTCCAACCCGGCCAGGAGGAGCGTGCAGCCTTTCACTCCGAGAGGAACCTCACTCGGAAGTCGCTCTGGACACCGCTGATCTCGAAAACTTATTTTTGGACGGGCTTCGATCGCTTTCTCGGGCGTGTTTCACACGGCGGGCATAGATCCGGACCAACCAACTCGAACCCGTAGGCGGTGACTCGGGCACGAGCCAGTACACAGAATCTAGAGGCTATGATCGGTCAGTTGACGAGGTTGCGCGATTGGCGGCCTTGCCAAAGCGTCAGCCACGAATCGCATTGCAGGTTACGGCCGTGCGAAGCCAAACTCCAGCGACAGGGAGCCGTCGTTGTTTTTCACACGAAGCATCACCTCCTGGCCGCGTGCGATTTGCTTGCCTGCTTTCCTGGCGATCAGCCTGGTGGTCGGGCTATCAGGATCACTCGTGGTCTGCTGTTCTTGCCCGTCGATCATCACAACCGCGTCTTCGCTGAAGTCCCTGCCCTCGACAATCAACTTCTTGTGTCGAACCGAGGCGCCGGTGATTCTGGGCGCGCTGCCTGCGATGCTGAACTTCGCCATGAAGCAGTTGTATTCGCCATGAGCTATATCGGGCGAATTCACGGAAGGAAAGTCCAGGGAATCGGTCTCCCCGGTAATGTAGACGCTGCCCCTGGAATCGACAGCAATGGCGAAGCCCCCGTCTTCATCGCTGCCGCCAAAAAAGGTTGAGTAAACAATCTTGCCGGCAGTGTCGAGCTTCATCACGAAGCTATCGCCGGGATAGACCTGATTGGCGCCACCGTAAACACTCTGTAGGGCTCCGGCTGTAACCGGAAAACCCGCCGACCGCGTAAGCCCGGCCAGGTAAACATTGTCCGAAGAATCGACCGCTACGCCTCGGCCTTCATCTTTGTTCAGGCCGCCAAGGTACGTCGAGTAGACCAGCGTCCTCCCCGATGGATCCAGTTTGGCTACAAAAGCATCAGTAGTTTGTTCGGTGGTTGCAAAGACGGCGGGAGGCGTCGTTGCCGTTACTGCCAGCGGTCCGACATTGGTTTCTCGCAATCCGGTTGCGTTCCATCGATTGCCGCCATCGGTAGTCTTGAACAAGCCATCATAAGAAGTACCCACGTACACAGTGGACGGTGTCATGGGATCGATGGCCAGCGAATAGTTCAGGTACTGCCAGTCGAGGCCGTCATTAATAGCTTTCCAACTGGCGCCGCCATCGGTGCTCTTGACTATGCCTTCAAGCAGGGTGAAATTGTGGATCCGCCTCCTGGGATTACCGCGTCCGTCAGAGTCCGGTGAAGCTCGACTGAACGGGGCGGTGGCGTAGATTGTTGCCGGCGTAAACGGATCGAGCGCGAGTGCGACGACGGACGCCGCTATCTTCGTTTTGGCCCAACTGTTTCCTCCATCGATGCTCTTACACAAGCCCTTCAAGGTGCCTGCGTAGATCGTAGAAGGAGTGCTGGGGTCGATTGCGAGTGCCGCAACGTAGAGATCGGCCAAACCGTTGTTCATTTCTGTCCACGTGCTGCCGCCATCGGTGCTCTTGAGGATTCCCTTTCCGCCGCCGGCAAAATAACCCTGGTAGAGACCGGTGCCTACGTAGAGTGTCGATGGAGTTCCAGGATCAATTGCAATACTGAAGATGTCGGCGTTGGTCAAAGTGAATCCAGTTGGTTGGAAGCTTGTACCGCTATCAGTGCTCTTAAGCAAACCGCCATCCTGGTAAGAAGCGGAGCCCACGCCGGCATAGACCGTGGAGGAGTCTTGCGGGTCGACCGCCAGAACAGTGACTCCGTTGGGAAGACGAGGGGCGTACCAGGGCGCGCCGCTCCAGGATGCGCCGGCGTCTGTGCTTCTAACGACTCTGTTTATGTAGTCAAGGCCGGCATAGATTATCGACGGCGACCGGGGATCAACGGCGAGAGCCGACACCGGGGTGCCCTCGAGACCCTCGTAGCGGGAGTAGACGCCGGCGAGGGCGGCATCGAGACTGCCCCACTCATCGCCGCGATCCTGGCTCTTCAGACACATGCTGCTGACTAGCCTATCCTGAACTGCATTCACGGTGGGGAAGTCGAGCGAAGAGGTTGAGCCGGTCACGATGGCCGCGCCTGTCGAGTCGATGGCTATGCTATTGGCGACGTCATCGTTGCCGCCACCAAACCGGCTGGAGTAGATCAGACCGGACCCGTCGGCATTCAGCTTCGTTACAAACACATCCTCATACCCGCTTATGGTATGGTAGCCCTGAAAGGTAGTTGGAAAGTAATATCCCGAGTCGGTTAATCCGGTCACGTAGACATTCCCGTCCGAATCGACTGCGATCCCTTTTGCCACATCTTTGTCGTAGCCGCCCAGATAGGTTGAGTACACGAGGGCTGAGCCTTCGGGATTTACCTTCGCCACGAACGCGTCATCCTCCCAGTTATGACTTCCTTGCTCAGTTTGGAAGGCGCCTGCGGTAGCAGGGAAATCGCGCGCATCAGTCCCTCCCGCCACATAGGCGTTCCCTTTCGAGTCGACCGCTATACCGTTGCCTTCAGTGTAGCCGCTGCCGCCGAGATAGGTGGAATAGATCAGCGATGTGCCCCGATCATTCAACTTGGCAATGAAGGCGTTGCCGGTGCCCTTCTTCTCAGTCTGAAAAGCCCCTGGAGTTGTCGGGAAGTTTTGCGAATAGGTGAATCCGGTCACGAAGGCATTGCCCTCGGAGTCAACCGCGATGCCTGTTGCCTCCTCGTCGTCCTTACCTCCGATGTAGGTGGAGTAAAGGACAGCAGTGCCTGCCGCATTTATCTTCATTACCACTGCGTCTTCGTCATTCTCACTGCCCGATTGTTTCGTGCTCTGAAATGCGCCGGGCGTTGTCGGAAATTGCGTGGAATCGCAGTCCCCGGCCACATAGGCATTCCCTGCCCGATCAACGGCTATTGCCAGACCCTCGGTGAAGTCGCCGCCGAAGTAGGCGGAGTAGTTGAGCACAGGATCGATGACCAGACTCTTGAGCCGGTCGTAGCGGCCTATCTGAAATCCAACCCGGTGCTTGCCTTTGATCACGAACCTTGATGCGATCTCCTTCCTCGATCCCTCCGTCTCCTGATAGGCGAACGGCTTCTTATGCCGGATCTCTCCGCGCGGCGTTGTCAGCACAAGGTCTCCGTCCGAATCGACACGCATCTTTTGCGTTCCTTCGAACGCCAGGTCGATAATCCCAGGATTGGTTCCAGGAGCCAGAACAAAGTCGTACTCGAGTTGCCGGCGATCGCCGCGGTAGATCAGGTCGATCCCTGCGTAGACCTCCTTATGCCGGACTCGAGCGTAGCCAGGGACCGCGGTGCGCCAGTTCCTCGCGTCATTGCCGATGAGATAATTGCTTCGCGAAGCGAGCGGGTCGATGCCCTCCATCGAGGACCTGCGGTTAGCTCCGATGAGCCTCATGCTCATGACATTGGAATGCGGCTTCGAGCCGGCCTTCGCTTGCGAGTGGGACCTCTTCACGCCGACCAGCGTCAGCACGGCTTCGGTCGGGCTGAGGAGCAGAGAGTAGCCGCTGCCGCGCGAGAGAAACTTTACTTTCGAATCGGCCTGTCCCCG
>DASYSA010000613.1:0-7628 GCA_036003885.1 Blastocatellia bacterium
TGGCATCGCAGCGCCAGCAGCCAGAAGAGGATCTCCCAGTCGGATCGTCCCCAGAGCTGTTCTCGACGATATGTCTGAGCGGAGCGCACCGGCCAGACGTGTGGCGCCTTCGATATTCAACAGCCCTGCTCCCTGCTCAACAATGTTTGCATCCCAGACCGGCTGGGCGGTGTACTGCAGGATTGCTTTGATTAGCGGCGGTGTGAGGCCGGGGTTCTTCTGCAGCATCAATGCCACTGCGCCGGCTACCACCGGGGCTGCGACTGAAGTCCCGCTCAACTTCATGAATGCGGACGTGCCCGTTCCGCTGGTGTGCAGTTGAGAGTAGTAGACGCTGATGAGATAACTGCCCCGAGACTCTGCGGCTACGATAGCGTTGCCCGGAGCGATGAGGTCCGGTTTGATGAGGTTGTCATGATGCTTGACGCCTGAGTCATCGACCGAGTAACCACGAGTCGGACCTCTGGAACTGAAGTGCGTCACTGAGTCATCACTGCGCACATTTGTTTGGTGAGTATTCGCCGCGCCAACCGTAATCACAGTTGGGTCATTTCCGGGAGAACTGATGCTGCCGTAGCACTCCAGGCCACTCGCGGTCTGACCATAGTTACCAGCAGACGCGACAACAGTAATGCCCGATGCAACCGCTCGCCTCACTGACCGGCACAATGGGTCGGTAACCCACGATTCGGTCGAGGCCGCCCCCAGGCTCAGGTTGGCTACCTTGATGTTGAGAGAAAGTCGGTTGGCGATGACCCAGTCGATCCCTGCGATCACGTCGCTGACCTGGCCAAGCCCTCGCGCGTCCAAGACACGGACATCAATCAATCGGGCGTTGGGTGCGATACCCTGAAAGCCCGGAGAACCAGAGCTCCCTGAGTTGCGTCCGGCTGCAACCCCCGCCACATGCGAGCCATGTCCGTAGGCATCCTTGTTACTGCCGAGCAGCGGCAACGGTAACGAAACTCCCAGGAGAAGGCCAAGAACATTTTCAAATTGAGCGAGAGCCGTATTGCTTGAAACGGTATCCTGAGTGGCGGCTACGCGTGACACTAAGGCCAGCGAGCCATAATAGTCGCTGTGATTCACCATGATTCCTGAATCAAGAACAGCTATTCCGATCCCGCTGCCGTCGAGTCCAGTGAACGTGTTTAAGATCGTCTTATTGCCTCGCACCACATCCGCCCCGGTTGCCACTTCGAGATGGCTCGCGGTCTGCTGAGCGAGATGGTCTGCGCTCATGTGGTCCACGTCGGCCCGCGCGGCAATTGCCAGCACATTGGACTTTGGCAACTCAGCCAGCAGTCCGTTTATGGATGTAAACTGGCGCACTACGGATCCGCCTGCAAGCACTACCGCTGTTCTCAAGGCAGGTGTGACCGCACCAGGAGTCTGAATAATTGTCCGAACTGTGTGCCTGATCGGGTCCGACCACACCAGGAGTTCGTTGTTACCCAACGAATTCAGCAAGGGACCCGACAGTTTGCCTACTACCGACCCCAACTCTGGACGCGCGTAAGCGTGCCGTTGTAGCGGGGCCCAGGTCGTCAGAAGTAGTGCGACGGTAAGGAGAGCTGTCACCCATCGGCTAAAAGCCGGAGGCCTCACATAGATCACTCCGCGGGGGTAAATTCCATTTTTCATAGTTCCTTGTTGCCGCTAACCTGACATTGTCAGTCAGAGTGAGTTTTCTCGCGGAACGCTAATGGCAAACCCGATGCCAGTCATCCTGTTCACCGGCGCGGACAAAAGAAGCCGCGTTAAGTGCTCTCGACTCGGGCCTTACAGGCTTGTCCGGTAATGGCCCTGGCACAAGCTGATTGGGGGACGTTGATAGAAACCGGTCAAGCTAACCAGATTCGCTCACGCAGATTGACCGGTGGCGTGAGGCTCGAAGCAGACAGAACTGTGAGTGCCTGAACTGCAACATCGAAATAGAGTTTCGCCCATCGGTAGCCTTCATAACCGGGGTGACGGGGTCAGGCACTCGATTCCTCGATTCCAAGCGACGGATGACATCAAAATCGTGGAATCGAGTGCCTGACCCGTCACCCCGTCTCTGGCTTCTCGCACAAAATAGTGACGGTGCACCCGTTCCTGTGGCCTCGGTTGAAAAATGGCGGTTCATCCGTTATATTCCAAAGTCTTTTGCTATGTCCAAAAAGGTCTTATTCATAGGGCTCGATGGGTCGACCTTCGACGTCCTCGACCCATTGATGCGGGCCGGATTGATGCCGCGACTCCAGGGCTTCATCAATCAAGGCGTGCGCGGTCTGCTCGAAACAACCATCCCTCCAATCACGCCGACCGCCTGGGTCTCGTGGATGACAGGAAAGAATCCCGGCAAGCATGGCGTCTTCGAGTTCCTCCTTCGACGCAAGGGCTCTGGTGCGCTCCCCGATATGCCAGTGAGTTCGCGCGCTCGCGACGGCCTTCCGTTCTGGGACATCCTCGGCCACCTGGGCAGGCAGGCCATCGTTACGAACATGCCCTGTACCTATCCTCCCGCGATGGTCAACGGGTTGATGATCTCGGACTTTCTCACGCCTCGAGGCCGGCGCGACTTCACGTATCCGGAAACCCTGCTCGCAGAGATCGAATCGAAGTTCGGCCCGTACCAGCTCTATATCACCGAGGTATACACGCCCGGTAACATCAACAAGATCCTCGATCAACTCTTCGCCGAGCTTGACTACAAGACCGAAGTCAACCTCTACCTTATGCGAAAGTATGGCTGGGACATATTCGCGACGCACTACTGGGGCACTGACAGATTTCAGCACGAGTTGTGGCATTTGCTGGACGAGTCGCATCCGTTCTTCGACCGAAAGGAGCACGACGCACACATATCCCGCATACACGAGTATTGGAGCGCGGTCGACTCTACGATTGGCAGGTTGTTCGACGAAGTTGGCGAACAGACGACAGTTTACCTTGGATCGGATCACGGGTTCGGTCCGATCACAAAGTTCCTCTGCTTTAACGTCTGGTTGATCGCGGAAGGGTTGCTCGTTCTGAAGCGCGACGCAATGACCCTGTTCAAGCGTGCTATCTTCAAACTGGGGCTGACTCCAGACCTGGCCTACCGCTCGGCAATGAAGATGGGCCTTGCGCACTTGCGGCTATCGGTTGGAGTGACCAATCGCTCGAAGCTGATGAAGCTCGCCAACATGTTGATGTTATCGCTCGAGGACGTTGATTGGTCGCGCACAGTCGCGTTTTCAAAAGGGAATTACGGCCAGATATTCGTCAACCTGCGCGACCGCGAGGTTAATGGAGTAGTGGAGCCTGGCGCCCACTACGAGCGCGTGATGAGCGACGTGACCACGAAACTGCGCAGCCTTGTCGATCCGCAAACGCACGAGTCACTAATCGGGCCGATATGGCGTCGAGAAGACCTGTACAACGGGCCGCACAGCGACGAGTCACCCGACCTGCAGTTCCTGCCTACGGATATGAGCAATAAGCCGCTTGGCACCCTCGACCTGACGTCGAACAAGTTCATCACGCCCGTATATGGCAACTCGGGCGACCATCGAATGCACGGCATCATGCTTGGCCGGGGCCCGGAGCTTCGGCGGGGACTCAAGGTTGATGGCGCGAGAATAATCGATTTCGCTCCGACGATTCTTCACAGCTTCGGAGTTGACGTGCCTTCGGATATGGATGGCCGTGTGCTCGAAGAGATCTTCACCGACGAGTATATTGGGCGACAGCCAGTCCGGATATCGGATACTGGATTTGCGGAGTCGGAGAAGGTCGGCGCAATGACGGATGAGGAGAGCGACGAGATTCGAGAGAGGCTGCGCGGATGGGGATATTTGGGGTGAAAGATGCCAGAAGTCAGAGATCAGAAGTCAGAAGTCAAAAGTCACAGGTCCCGACCTCATACCGCCGACTTCTGACTTCTGATCTCTGACCTCTGACCTGACCTCTGATCTCTGACTCCATTATGACTTTTGACTCCATCTCGGCTGTGCTGCCGGCCTTCAACGAAGAAGAGAACATCGAAATTGCCGCCAGGCGCGTGGTCGATGTATTGAAGTCGCTCGGGCTTCGCGACTGGGAGGTGATTATTGTCAATGACGGCTCGGTCGATCGCACCGGCGAGATTGCGGACCGAGTTGCCGGTGAAGACCCTGATCACATCCGAGTCTTCCACCACAATCCTAATCGAGGATATGCCGAAGCGCTGAAGACCGGATTTTCGAATGGGCGGTACCAGCTTCTGTTTTACACAGATTCTGACAACCAGTTCGACGTCAAGGAGTTGACCAATCTGCTTCCCCTGATCGAAAACGCCGATCTGGTCAACGGCTTCCGCATCTACCGCTTCGATCCGCTTACGCGGCTCGTGTTATCCTGGGGGTTCAACTTGATTGTCCGAGCCATCTTCCGGATCAAAGTCCGCGACATCGATTGCTCGTTCAAGCTGTTCCGCCGCGAGGTGTTCGACAAAGTGCAGATCGAGTCCAGGAAGTTCTTCGTCGACGCCGAAGTGCTGGCGAAGGCGCGCTATCACGGCTTCCGGATGGTCGAGATCGGCGTGCGCCACTACCCGAGACCGGCGGGCCGCTCGACTGTCAGGGCGAGTCATATCTTTTCGACCCTGGCCGAGCTCGGGCGAATCTGGATCAACATTTATTTAAAGCCAATGAGCAAACGGTAGCGATCCGATCGATCAGCAATCATGGAAACTCGCCGCGAAGATTTGGCTTTCAGCGCAACGGATCGCCCCCCCAGGCGTCGCGGCCTGAATCTCCGCGGACTGATTCAGGTCCTGGTTGGAATCGGCGCCCTGACGCTGCTCATCTACAAGGCCGACGCGCGCGCGTTGCTCAAGGCGATCAACGACACGAAACTGGCGTACCTTCCTCTCGCCGTGATTGCCACCGTGACCGTCAACTGGCTCATGGCATATCGATGGGGCCTCGTGCTCCGAGTTCGAGGCCATCGAATCAAGACCCTGCGACTTTTTGTCTACTATCTGATCGGCATCTTCTTCATGAACTTCGTGCCCGGCGGGGGGATCAGCGGCGACGTGGCCAGATTCATATATGTCGACCGGGAGGTGCGCGACAAAGCATTCGTTCTCTCGACGCTGGTTTACGAGCGCATGGTAGGCCTGTTCACGCTGCTGCTGATCGGGTTTTGCGCTACACTTGCCGCCCGATCCCATCTGCCGGAGAGTCGTGTTTTCTACGTCGGCGAAGCCGTGTTGGCGTTTGCATTCCTCGCCTCGACGATGCTGATGAGCAACTATCTCTCGTCCCGCCTGGCTCGCCTTGCGAGAGCGCTCGGCAAGCGTACAGGGCTCGAACGGCTGGGCGAGACAGCCTCGAAAGCGCTCGAAGCCGTGTCCGAGTTGAGACAGTACAGGGCGATGCTCTGTCAGACTGTGCTGCTGTCGGTGATGATAAGGGTAGTGTGGGGACTGGGCTGGTTCGTGGTTACAGAAGCGATGGGACTGCCTCTCAGCCTGCCGATCGTGATCGCGTTTGCATCGCTGGTTGATCTCATAAGGATGTTGCCAATCTCAGTCGGCGGGCTTGGCGTCCGTGAGTGGGCCATCATCGCTCTGTTTGCCGACGCCGGCATAGGTCGGGATCAGGCCCTCATGTTCTCTTTTCTCGTGTTCGCCCCCATTCTGCTGAATGCGATCGTGGGCGGCCTCCTTTACATCTCGCGGGCTGGTTCGCTGACACAGCCCGAGACTCCGGAGATCAGAGGATAACGTCACAACGGGGAATCACCACGGGGGCGCAGAGGGGTAAGCTCGCCGAGACTTTGCGCGGATTGTCAGAGAGCGGCTAAATGGAGGCAGTTTCAAACGCAACACGCATCGAAGACTCTGCGGGAGCCTACCCGTTGGCTATCGCCGACGCCGCGCTCGCCCTGGCTCTACTCGTCGTTGCTGCAGGTTTCTTTGGTCTGCTGTTCAATCGGGAGAGCGTGCTGAGCTATGCAATCGGGTATAACCTGTACGGCGCCGAGCGAGTCCTGGAAGGAGAAGTGCCATATCGCGACTTTCATACGCTCTATCCTCCCGCTACGGTCTACTTCAACGCCTGGGTCTTCAAGCTGCTGGGCATCTCGCTGTACAACGCGCTGCTCGGTGTCCTGGTTTTCAAGGTTCTGACAACGGTGATGTTATTTCTTTGCGGACGGCTCGTCATGCCCCGAGGCTGGGCGTTGGCGGCGGCAGCGTTCTCGCTGTTCTGGCTCAGGCCAAACGGCCCGTTCAAGGCGGTGCCGATGCACTATGGCGCCCTTTTCCTCGCGGTCGCGTTGTTCTCGATCTTGAACTATGTAACCAGACGAAGGCGTGGATACCTCTTCGTGGCGGGATTGGCGATTGGCGTCCTTGCCCTGTTCAAACACAACATCGGCGCATATGCGCTCATCGGATCACTCGTCGTCGTCCTTGCTGCGGATCTGCCATCAGACGTCAAGGTTCGACAGATTTTCAGGAGCTATCGTGGGCCGCTGATCCTGCTCTGCGCTTTTATCCTGTCGCTGCTTCCCGCGCTCATCTACATGAAATCGGAGGGAGCGCTCGGCCCGATGGTTCACACGTTGCTGTTCGGGCCGGGCGAGTTCCTGCTCGGCAGGCTGAACGCACTTCCTTCACCTGTTATGGCGGTGATCTTCGCTGCGTGGCTGGCGGTGTTTGGACTATTCGCACTTGGAAGGGTCAGGTCCAATCCGGTTCGAGCAGCGATCATTATGGCCGCGGCAGTGCTGTCGATCTCGGCCTTCTTACTGCTGGCCAACCAGAGTTTCATAGACTCGATAGTATTCTACGCTCCGGTCGTCGTCGTCGGAGTGGGAGGGTTCGTCTGCTTTTTTGGCAACGGGATCGGCAGGACGCGCCGCGTCGCACTGATGGCCGTGTTGGTTGGAGCCGCCGCAGCATTCATGGAATCGTTCCCGAGGTTCGCCCGCGAGCAGGCTATCAGCGCGATGCCCTTTGTCGTTCTGCTGCTGTTATATCTTCTGTATACGTTCAAGCCGAAAGCTCAAGCAGTGGCAGGCAGAGGCTTGCGATTGAGTGTTGCTCTCGGGATCGTGCCTCTCGTCTTCGCCTTGATGGGAGTACGGCTCTTCGCAGGCACCTATTTTGACGGCTTAAAATTCAAGAGTGACACGGAACTGCGAGCGGTTCGCGGGCGCGGCGTGTTTTTTCCCGAAGCAATAGCCGGAGAGATCGACGATGTTATTGATCACATTCAAGAGCGGGTGCCGCCGGACGGCTACTTCTTTGCGCATTCATACGCGGGATCCTCCTACCTGTTTCTGGCGGACCGCAACAATCCGTCGGGGGCCCAATTCTGGGGCGGTGTCGGTGTGAGCGACGATGAGAAAGCTAGAACTCTTGCAGCCATTAAGGAGAAGAATGTCTACCTGGTAATAACCAGTGACAGGGACCTTGCCGCGGAGAAGTTCACGGCGATGCGAGAGTACTTGAGCCGAAACTACTTTCAGACCAGACGGATTGGAGAGGTTGTCATTCTGTTTTTCCCCGACCTGAGGGGAAACAACCGTGCTTCAATGGTCGTGTCATTCAACGAGCAGAGGATTTTCATCGGCAACGAGCACCGACAGCGTGATCACGAAGGATTAGGACA
>DASYSA010000614.1:0-3182 GCA_036003885.1 Blastocatellia bacterium
AGAGTCAGCTAGCCGAAGCTCAGCGCCTGGCCAGCGTGGGCAGTTGGAACTGGGATGTCCGAACGGGAGCAGTAACCTGGTCTGACGAGCTCTATCGCATCTTCGGGCTTGAACCGCAGAAGATTCACGTTGGCAAGCAGGCGATGGAACTCATTCATCCTGACGACCGGGAGCGCGTGATCAACACCGTCAAGGCTTCGCTCAAGACCAGGGAGGCCTACAGTTTTTATTACCGCGTTTGTCGGCCGGACGGCGTAGAAAGGATTGTTCATACGCTGGGCCGTGTTATCTGCGACGAGCACGGAGATCCGAGCAGGGTCTTTGGAGCGACGCAGGATATCACCGAACACCGACAGGCAGAATTGGCGTTGCGCCATGCCGAGGAGAAGTACCGGGATATTTTTGAACACGCCGGCGAAGGAATCTTTCAATCGACGCCCGAAGGTAGATACATAAGCGCCAATCCAGCGCTGGCCCGCATCCTCGGGTTTGATTCTCCGGAAGAATTGATTCGTAACTGCACGGATATTTCTCGAGAAGTCTATGCAGAGCCGGAACGTCGCGAAGAGTTCAAAAGTTTACTCGAGCAGCACGGCATAGTGCGCTGGTTTGAACATCAGCTTATTCGCAAAGATGGCGGCAGGATTTGGGTAACCGTAAATGCTCGGGTTGTTCGCGATGCCCAGGGAAAGGTTCAGTACTACGAGGGGACCGCGCAGGACATTAACGAGCGCAAGCTCGCCGAAGCCAGGAGCGGCGCTTTCGCCACCCTGGCCCTAAGGCTCAGCGGCGCCATGACTCAGCTTGATGCGGCAAGAATCATTGCCGATACCGCTAACGAGTTGTTCTCATGGGACTCCTGTAACCTCGATCTCTACGATGGAGGGACCGACCTTATTCACGCATTGTTGAATATGGACACGATCAACGGCGAGCGTGTCGACGTTACTGACTCGATTGCTGAACTAAAGCCGACGCCGCGAAGCAGACGCATTATTGAACTCGGACCAGAGCTCACCCTGCGGAAAGAGCCTGTCAATTTTGATGATGATTCGATTCCTTTCGGCGACACGTCAAGGCCCTCTGCGTCCCTGATGGGAGTGCCGATTTGTCACGCTGACACCGTCATTGGCCTGCTGTCGATCCAAAGTTATGCGCCCGATGCTTACGATGACGCAGACCTGCGAGACCTTCAGGCTCTTGCTGCTTACTGCGGTGCGGCCTTGAATCGGTTTCGCACTGAGGAATCGTTGCGCAAGAGTGAAGAACGTTACCGCGAGTTGTTTGAGAACGCGAAGGATGCTTATTACGTTCACGACCTCAACGGACGATATATCTCCGTGAATCGCGCTGCAGAAAAGTTATCCGGCTATCCGCGAGCAGAAATTCTCGGCAAGAGGTTCAGCGATTTCATCGCGCCTGAGCACTTGGAAGTTGTCAGTCAAAATCTCTGTCGCAAGCTAATTGATGAAGGAGAAACCAAGTATGAGATCGAGGTGGTTGCCAAAGATGGCCGGCGCGTTCCGGTGGAAGTTTTTAGTCATTTGATCTACGAGAACGGAGTTGCTGTTTCCGTACAGGGAACCGCTCGAGACATCACCGAGCGCAAGTGCGCAGAAGAAGCGCTCAGGCAATCGGAACGCGAATATCGCGGGCTGTTCGAGAACGCTCATGACGCCATCCTCATTTTCGATCCGGAGAGCGAGATAGTATTGGAGGTTAATCAGCGGGCCTGCGAAGTTTATGGCATCAGCCGGTCGGAGTTTGTTGGCTTGTCGCTGGCAACGATCTCGTCTGACGTTGAGCGCGGGCGCCTGGTTATCAAAGAGACTCTCAAGCTCGGGATGTCTCACGATTTCGAAACCGTTCAGCGTCGCGGCGACGGCTCAGAAATGTTTTTGCACATCAACGCTTCGGTCGTTGAATACAACGGCAAGATTGCGATCCAGAGTATTAATCGCGACATTACTGAGCAAAAGCGCGCGGAAGAGGCGCTGCGACAGTCTGAGGAGAGGTTTTCAAAAGCGTTTCACTCCAGTCCGGCGGCGTTGTCTATCACCCTGCTTGAGGATGGACGGCTGTTGGAAGTGAACGCTGCTTTTCTGCGCATGACGGGATTCAGCCGGGACGAGGTCATTGGTCGCACGACCCTGGAACTCGGACTATGGGACAACCAGAGCCAGAACCGCCTAATGATGGCCAAGGCGCTACGCGAGCGTGGGGCCATCGTAGATTTTGAAACTAAGTTTCGGAAAAAGTCAGGTGAAATTCGCGATGCTCTACTTTCAGTGGAATTGATCCAGTTGGGACTGGGAGAACCCTCCGTACTCGGAATTGCGCAGGATGTTACGGAACGAAATCGGGCCGAGGAAGCGCTGCAAAGTTATCCGCGCCAGTTGATCGAAGCCCAGGAAGCAGAACGGCAAAGTATCGCGCGGGAGTTACATGATCAGATAGGGCAAGTGCTCACAGCCATCCACCTCAACCTACAAGCGGTCTGGGAAACCTCTGAGTCGAGCGAGGCGAGAGCGTTGATCGATGAAGGAGTAACGATCGTCGATGAGGCGCTTGGTCAGGTGCGTAATCTTTCCTTTGAACTCAGACCATCGCTACTCGACGATCTCGGTTTGGCAACTGCGTTGCGCTGGTACACGGATCGGTTTACACAACGTACCGGGATCAAATCCACCACCACCATCAATCTTCCCGAACCTCCGGCGCGGCTCACGCGAGAATTAGAAACAGCGTGCTTTCGTATCGTGCAAGAGGCTCTAACGAATGTGGTCCGCCATGCCCGGGCCAAAAATGTGGCCCTCAGGCTGCAAAAAAGGAATGGCAAGATTCTTCTGACTGTTAAAGACGATGGCATCGGTTTCGACGCCCACTCTCAGAATCTTGCGCCTTTCACAACTCACGTAGGACTTCGCGGGATGCGCGAACGGGCCCTCGCTCTGGGTGGTCGCCTCGACGTTAGATCATCTCCTCGCGGGACGAGGATTTCCGCAAGTTTTCCAAATGAAAACAACAAGGAAGGCCTCGCCACGCAAACAGAATAGTCTTACAAGGGGACGATCTTAGAAGAGCCAACGGAAGATACTATCTGGGCTACACCCCTACTTCTAAGGGATTCCCTGATTGTTTGTTTTCCTGGTTTCTGGGATAGTCACTGACATTCTCCGAGA
>DASYSA010000615.1:0-3212 GCA_036003885.1 Blastocatellia bacterium
GCGGCTGGCAAATCGTGAATATTTGCCAGCTCGCGATTGATGGATCCCTTGAGTTCAAAGTCGAGAATCACGCGGTTGACCTTGCCTCCCGCTTGCGTTATTCGCTGGTTCTCGCGCTGGTACAGGCGATAGATTGCGGCATCGTGGCGAGCTTCCCGTCGCTTAACGAAGCCGTGATAAAAGACCTGGCGGGAGGCAGTGTTGGCCGGCCGGCTGTGCTCGATATAGCGACGGCCTTTGCGCGTCAGGCAGATGTAGACGTTGCGTTCGGTATAAGTGGTGCGCGTCTGTACGAGTCCCTGCTCGACGAGATGTTTCAGGTCGCGACGCGCCTGGCGGGCGTCGCCGGCATAGCGGTACTGGACCAGACCCTCGGTCTTGATTGCACGAAAAGCTCCGATGTCAGCGAGAGTCTGTACCTCGGAGTCGCGAAGGTCGTAGGCGCGTTCCCGTGTGGGATTGGGTTCTCTTGGCTCTGCGTTTCGAGGCGAAGAAGTCTGTTCCTGGGCCCGAATCTCACATTGAGGAGGCTGGTGGTGCAAGCTGCCTCCGCCCCGGCCTCTCGCATCGGAAGTGTGCTGCCCGCCGGAGGATTCCGCTGGGCGGCGAACGGTCGAATCGAGGCTTTCGTCGCGAGGGTCATCCCGATCGTAGCGCGACATCAGTTCAACTCCTCGCGATGCAAATGCGGCGGCATTGGCGTGCGGCCTGCATTCAGTTCGCGGCCAAAGTGGGCGACCTTGCGGCCGGTGTCTTTCAGGCGCGTATACGTGTGGCGAGCAAGTTGGCGAAACTTGCTTCGGTGAGGGCCGAATTGCCCTACGTAAGGAAAGAGGCTGGCAGGTGGCAAAACCTCAATGCATCAAGCTGTCGATTTTTCAGGAGACGCGCTGGTGGTCGAGGTTGTTTTGCCGAATTCGAATTGTTTTCGTGAGGCCAGAGTTGTTCTCAGCCCGCGATTCTGGCCAGCCAGCCGTTGAGTTCAGAAGCGCGAAAGCGCCAAAGCTTGCCAACCTGAACTCCGACTACTGCTCCTCGGCGAGCCATTCTTTGGAGGGTTTTCGGGTGGATTTGGCAAGAGCAGCTGCTTGATTGGTGTCGAGCAGCGGCTCGAATTGCTTCTCCATCTTACGCACCATCTTATTCTTCGATTCGTGCCGAACAAACGATTGTTTGCAGAAGCGATAACTGACGTCATTCTAGCCGGATCACGCCTGCAATCAGGCGACAGCACGTTTTGACCAGGATCATTGAGTGTAATCGGGATTTTTCAACAGTGATCCGGCTGACCACTCAGGTGGATCACTTCCGAGTGGACGACAACCCAGGAATGAGCCCATCATTCTCACTATCAGTTTTGGGGACGTTGTTCGTTCATGCTCTGTCCCGCTGTTGCCCGAACCTTGAAAGGATTGCGGTACCTGCCTCCGTCGAAGGACCGGGAAATGTCCAGTTTCGATTACGATGCGAGCATTGCCTATTTGGGCCCAACCCAGGTCTCGACCGGACGTGACCAGGTATTTCCTTGACGACACCTCAATTCCAGAGCAGTATGTCTTTAGATCCAGAGTTGCTGGACTGCCGCTTCGAGCTGCTCGGTTCGGCACTTTGTAAACCCATGGTCTCAACTCAGATCATGGGTTCTTAAACGCGTTAGTGGGGACTTAGAGATGCTGCTCGATAGCCCTGCTGTAAGCGAACATCGCGACGCTACAACGCGTCAACTGCACTCATCTTTTCTGCTGAAACTGCTGTTATTCCTTCTCGGGCTAGTAGCGCCAGCCTTGGTCCGTTCTGAGACGATTTCCGGCACCATCCAAGATCCATCAGGCGCAGTTATTGTCGGCGCGCAGATCGAGATCACAGGCGGAGACCTGCGGCAACGAGTTGTGCTTTCGTCGGACGGGTTAGGTAAATTCATATCTCCCAATCTGAAACTAGGGACCTTTTTGTTGCGGGTGACAAAGGATGGTTTCGAGCCTTTGGTGAAGACTGTGGAATTGAAGGCAGCGGCTCAACTGCAACTCACTCTCGCCGTTGCCCAGCATCAAGAGAATATCACTGTCGCGGGGAGGAATCCTGCATTTGCAAATTCTGACCCTGTGTACCGGCAACTGCGGGAGCTTGGCCTTGGCCAAACCTTTCGCTTCGATAATTTCACCGTGAATTCCGACGCGGCGACCTTCCAATTCCAGAAAGGGACGCTGACTATGTTGAGCCCAGTGAAGGGAATTGTGACCGGTGCGATCTTCATTGGTGATGGACATTTTAATTTAAAGCCTGCGACTGCTCTCGACACTCTTGAACTCAAGCGTCGCGTTGGAGCAGCGGAGGCCGATGAGGACTTCACCGAGGTCGTATTTCGATTCACATCAGAACCCCATTTGAAGTTCCTACCCGGCCTAGGAGATCGCGTAGAAACCCCGGCGGATGCAATTAGAGTCTTCAATCACTGGAAGGAGAGAATGCGAAAACGCCGGGAAGAGGCTTTGGGCTTCAGCGAGCATCTGTTATACGGCGAGACCATGGACAATGTCGACGCCGACCTTCTGGCAGCTATCTACAATCCATCTCATCCGGAATTCATGAATGTGTACATCCGGGGCAAGAAGCACAAGGATCTTCGTTTTTTTGTGAGGACTCGGGTAGGTGCGCTGCCCCAGCTTGATTCACCGGAGGAAGTTGCTCTGATCAACTACGATGCAGAGGGAATGGATGACGGCATTTGGTACCTTGCCCACTTGAAGTCTGAATATTTAAATCACACTGCAAGTTCCAATGAGGATCGGCGGCTGTTTGCAACTCATAGTTATAAGATCGAGACGGTTATTGCTAAGAATGAGCATTTGTTCAGCACTGCTACCGTAACCTTTGAGCCACTGCTCTCCGGAGAGAGAGTTCTCAAGTTTGGCCTGTTACCCAATCTGCGAGTCATGCGAGTGATGGATGAGCAGGGCAATGACCTATATTTCATCCAGGAGAGTCGAAAAGAGGATGGTTCGTTTTACGCTGTCCTCGCCGAAGCGCCGCAAGCCGGCAAAGGATACTCGATTACGATTCAATACGAAGGCGACAAGGTCTTGGAGCAAGCTGGGGAAGGAACGTTTTACGTTCGCGCCCGAAGCTCGTGGTATCCCAACCTCAATGGGTTTGGCGAGCGTGCTCTTTACGACCTTACTTACAAAGTTCCTCGTAAATACAAGGTCATCAGC
>DASYSA010000616.1:0-15665 GCA_036003885.1 Blastocatellia bacterium
TCTGACCGGCGCGGCTCTCTCGATGGTGTTCTACAACTGCGTCCTGCTCGCCTACATGGTGCCGCGCATCAGCCGCGAGTGCCTGGAGATCGCTCCACTCAGCTGGTACTTGCATATGGCCCGGGCACTGGCCGCCGCCGCGGTCATCTATGGCGCAGCCTGGCTCGCCATCGTCATTCCCGGTGGCTACTCGCTGATCGCCTGCGTGATCGGCTTCGCCGTGGCCACGATCGGTTTTGCCGGCGCCGCGCTCCTTCTGATCGGTCCCGACCTCAAGGGGACGCTGCGCAGCCTTCCGTCGGCGATGCGGCCGGTGAGGCCTACACCTTCACGCTGAGCGCCTGACCCGTCGGGAGGGCGATCAGCCCGTCTTTCCTGCCCGTGAAGAAGCGGTCGATCACCTTTCGCTGCTCCTCGAACTCCGCCCAACCGTAGTCGTCGAACACGATTATCCCCCCAGTCACAAGGCGCGAGTGCGAATACTCCAGAGCGACCTCGGAGGGCGCGGCGGCGTTGAGGTCGAGGTGGACGAAGGCAAGGGGGCCCGTCTCGGTGGTCTTGAGGGTGTCGAAGACGTCGCCCTCGACGATTTTGATCTGCTCTCGCCACGGGGCAAGGCGCTCCTCGACCTCGGCCACCGAGGTGTTGGACAGCCTGCCGCCCAGGCCGACTGTCTTCTCGGTCGCGTCGAGGTTGGAGTGCGGGATGCCGCTGAAGGTGTCGAACAGGAAGTAGGAGCGGCCAGGGCGCGGCTGGCATTCCGACAGGACCATGAAACTGCAGCCCCCCCGAAAGACGCCAAATTCCGCGAAGGAGCCATCGAGGGCCGCGCAGTGGATGGCGCTCCGCGTCATGATCCACAACCGCCAGCGGATGTCCGGACTGGTCGGCCATGTATCGACGACCTTCGCGAACCGGCTGTTGAAACCGGCGTCGTCCATGAAGGGCGAGTGGTGGATCGTGGCGTAGCCGTCGGCCTGAAAGGGGTATCGCGGCTGGATCATGTCGCGCACAAATCGCGCCGGCGGCCGCAGCGGCGCAGGCAGCTGCGAGATGCGCGGCAGTCTGATGGGCACGGCGCTCAAGTGTACAAATCGCTTGAACATAGCCTGCGACGCCCTTGCAGCCGTCTTCCCCCTCGCCCTATCGGTGGGCCAAATGATCTAGTGGTGAGCTACACCCGTAGCTAATAGAATGCCGATCAACCCTTAACCCGCCGTTAAGTTCAGGGAGGGAGCAGCCTTGGACCTGTACCTCGGGCCCGTCCACGTCGCTGCGTCGAGACTCAGAACATCAATCTCGACGGCCCGTTTGGCTGTTGGAATAGTCGCTTTGCTAGCAGCCGGTTTCTCCGTCGGGGCCAGTGTCGTAGCGGTCGAGGCGAAGGCGCCAGCTGCGAACAACCCGACGGTTAGGGTCGAAGGCCCCCTTGCCAGCATCTCCAGCACCCCACTTGTACTGACCCCGGCATTCGATCCATGGATCAGTGACTTCGTTCTGCGCTGCCAGGCAGGCATCAACATCGTCCAGTTCACCCTATCAGCTAGTAGTGATCGACGCCTAAACGTCGCTGGCAACAACGCTCACACCATTACACTTCAGGTGTCGCTGCTGGAGAATCAAGCGTTGATTCTCGACTCACACGGCTCGAACGTGCCCGGCGGTGCCCATTACTGGATCCGCTGCTTGCCGCATGACTTTCCGCAACTCACCGTCAACCGACCGGGCAATCCGCCGGCAGGATGGTATCTCACGGGGAATCTGAACACGGCTTTTGGCGCGGGCACATATGCAATGGTGCTGGATAAGTACGGTATTCCGGTCTGGTATCGCAAAACAGCGAAGCCTGGCGCGCTTGATGTAACGCCGCTTTCTGGCGACCGAATCGCCTGGATGGCCTTCTCGGCCGCATTTGGAAGTGACCCAATCGGAGCGTTTGAAGTGTTCGATCTCGACACTCATGCGACACAATGGCTTGCAGCGCCGATACCGCCAACGGATCCGCACGAACTTGTGGAACTGGCCAATGGAAACCTGTTGCTCCTTTCAAGTCCGCTCCGGCGCAATATCGATATGTCTGTGTTCGGGAATGGAATCCAGACGATTGTCGATTGCGTCATCCAGGAGGTCAATCCTGCCGGAGCGCTCATCTGGCAATGGCGTGCCTCTGATCACATATCAGTATCCGAAGCAACACGCACGCCCGTTGCAGTCGTTCGCGGCGAACTCGTTTACGACCTGTTGCACTGTAACTCCATTGACAGCGATCCGATCTCCGGCAACCTTCTGCTCTCAGCTCGTCACACGGATGCCGTATACCTCATAGACCGGACAACAGGCGAGGTCGAGTGGAAAATCGGCGGACGCGGGGTTAACCCAGACGGCGCTGTGAGTTTACAGGTCGTTGGCGATCCGGAGGGCACGTTTCATGCTCAGCATGACGCGCGGTTTCAACCTGGTCGGGGCATATCTCTCTATGACGATCAGTCGTGGGACTCAGGGCTGGCGGCTCGCGGCGTGGAGTATCGCATCGATCCCATCGCTAGAACTGCAACTCTCGTGTGGGCATACGAATCGCCCGACGGTCGCAACAGTGCGGCTACCGGCAGTTTTCGGCGGCTGGACGGCGGCGCGGACAACATTATCGGATGGGGCTTGAAACCGAACGCGCTCTTTACAGAAGTGGACGCTTTCGGAAACGTAATGCTCGACGTGCGTTTCTCGGGAAGCCAAGCTGCGTATCGAGTCGTGAAGGTCCCAACCGCCAGCTTCAACCACGATCTGCTTCGGAACTCTGCTGGCCTCCTCCCTACAATTCCACTTGTCTGAAGCATGTGATGCCTATCGCGAATTACTCGGTCCAGCATGTACTACTGCAATGCGGTAGGCGCCAGAGTCCGGCTGACCGAGGCTTCAACCTGCCGTCGATAACTGTCGATTGGGTAAGCCAATGCGTTCAAGGTTACCGTGGGGCATCAACGACTTCGTGGCGTCCCCAATCACAGAGATAGACTATGACCTCTGGCCTTAATCTAGGGCCGCCGAACGCACCACCGTCCGTTGGCGAGGCTGCGTCGCGCCTGAGGCGGACGGTTTCCAACTGGTACAGCGCGGGTGTCCTTGCAGCCTTCGTCCTGCCGTCACGGATACCGCCACGGCGCGGAGTGCATGGCACATGGCTGGGTCGGATCCCTATCACGTTTCGAATTGCAGATGGCTCGATAATCCGATGTCGCGTTCGAGATGCCGGCGATGTGCTCTCGGTATTCGTAGACGGCGACTACCGCCGAATGCAAATCCCATGGGCTGAACTTAGGACCGTCGTTGATGTCGGCTCGACGGTCGGCTCGTTCGCTGTGTGGGCAGCCCGACGCTGCCCAGGAGCGCGAGTCATCGCAGTCGAGCCGAATCCTCAGGTCTATCCATTCCTGCTCGACAACATCGCGCGCAATGGCTTGTCAGAACGCGTTGTCGCTATCGAGGTAGCACTTGGAAAGTCGAATGGAAGCGCGGCAATTGAGGATGACGATGCCATCTCAACACTTGTTCGGGTAGTGCCCGAAACTGTGGGGCGGGGCGCAGTGGTCACGATGCTGACCATAGACGAGTTGTTTCGGTCCAATCGCTTGGACCATTGCGACTTGCTGAAGTTAGACTGCGAGGGAGGCGAATACGACATACTCCTCAATGCTTCGCCAGACGTACTTCGGTCTCTGGACACGGTCGTCTGCGAATACCATCCAGTGCCGAACCATGAACCGAGCGAGCTAATTACCCTCTTTCAGAACAACGGATTTGAAGTCGAGGCGGACGGGACCCCCCTTGGCTTCATCATGGCAACGCGGCCCCATTCCACGCCGTGAGAGATTCCACGACGCCCTTCCAGGCAGTCATGAGTGCACGAGGCCCGTGGTGGAACGACATCCAATCGGCTAGGGCCTGGGCCTTGTCTGGGGGCCATTCGGTGCTCACCGCGGCTATGAGTGTCTCGGCGAACAACGGGAGTTCCGCGACCCACAGGCCATTCGGCGGGACGGCAATTCCGCGTGCCGCCTCGGGGGTACACACCGTCCGCTTGCCGCGCATCAATGATGTCAACACCTTCGTACTGACACCGCCAGTCTCTCTCATCGGCGCGCAGCAAACACTGACGTCCTTTAGAGGTTCGCTGGGATCTGCGAAGGTTCCGACAAAGTCCACCGACGACGAGCGTTCTTGCTGGTATCCGGTCGCATCGCCTATAACCCGGCAGCGCATGGCTTTCAATCCAGGGTGCATCAACACCACTGATGTCATAAACTCAACAGCCTCCCGATTCGGACCGACCGTTCCATTGCCAAGAAATCCGACCAAGTTCGGATCCTCTGGGTGCTGCCCGATCGAGTGGCTTTCCGGAACTATGTGGGGCACAACGCGTGCCTCCCCATTAGAAGAAAGACCCTCTATCTCCTTCGCATTTCCCGCGGTTGAGACGTCCGCAACCGACGTGCAGATGTGCTCAAGAATCCGCCAGACGCGCCGCCGGAACCGACATTGCCAGCCGCAGATGTCGCCCGGACGGTCGCGATGTAGACGGCTCATGAGAGTGATTAAATCGAACACAAACGCCGGTTTGTGGCGCCGGCGAAAGGCCTTCAGCATGAAGGCCAACGCGAGGAGGCCACCCTCCACCACAACTACATCACCCTTCCGAATTCGCCGCCCATATCGAATTAGTCCAATTGTCAGAGCGACTTGCCCTCGCAGGTCGGCAATTAGATCGAGCGGACCCAGGAGTCGATTACGCGGAACGATTGCGGGGAATGCCGGATACGCAGTTACATGCGCCGCGGGCGTCACTATGCGATTGCGCGTCGCTATCTCAAGTACAGACACTTCGAAGCCCAATGAAGCAAGAGCATTGGCGTTGGTCTCGGCCCGGATCAGATACCCGTCAGAGCTGGACCCAATGGGGCCAAAGGAAATCAACCAAACCGTCCTTGACCGATCCGGCTCCGCGCCAGCCACACGCGGCATACCTGGTCGCTCGGCAATCAACCGGGACGCTCTTAACCCGCACGAGTCGCGTACGCGATCATCGACAGATGCGTTTGGATGGTCGTCGGCAAATGTGCGGCCCGTGGCCCGCCACCGGCAGTGAGTAGATGAATCCGTCGATTATGCGTCGGGCCGAACTATCAGTCAACACCAAGCGCCAGCCCATGTGGCTCGGGACCCTGCGAGCCAGCGCGGCTACAGCGGCCCGTACGAGGCGCGCCCTTGTTGCGATGGCATTAATCACGATCGCGACCTTGGCGATGGTTGGGGATCCATCCGCATGGAATGGGCTCTGGAACCTGGCGTTGATTGCCCTGATGGCGGCTGTCGGGATTGCCGTTTGGGAGGCGGTCGGAACCTCGAAGACAGACCTGGTAACCCGGACCAGGGCGGATAGAGCGTCTGCATCTTGGACCTGGGCATTCCTCGTCGTCGTAATTGTGTCCGGCGTGGCAGCGAGAAGTTGGTTTCACGAAGGCACCGTCATCGGAACCGGCGACGTCACACCGCCCGTTGGCACCGCGTGGATCACGAGGATCTTTTGGACGTGGACGTGGTCTGGCTCTGATGTAGGTGGCCCCTCAACATTGGTGTATCAACTGCCGTGGGCCGCGGTTCTCATGTTCGCTAAGATGCTGGGTGGCTCCGCGGGCACGGCGCAGCAGCTCTGGTACACGCTCCTATATGTTGGCGCCGCGTGTGCGAGTCTGACTCTGCTCTACACCCTAGAGTTGAGGCCGTTCCCCGCTGTCGTTGGCTCTCTTGCATATTTCCTGAGCCCGTATGCCGTCGCCAATGTGGTGCCGAACCCAGTCTACCTTGCCACCCTTGCAATGCTTCCGGTTGTGCCGGCGATCATCTTCGCATGTGCTCGCGGCCTTCTGCCAGTTCGTTGGGCAGTGGCATTAATGGCGGCCACGAGCCCGATGCTCGGTTACCTGTACCAAAATCCACCGCTTCTCGCAACCGTGCTCGCCATGATGGCTTTCGCACCCATTGTCGCGGGCACTATATGGGGTTGGCCTGCAGGGCGGCAAGGAGCGTTATGTACGGCGGTTGCACTGCCCCTTACTCTCGCCGTATCGATGTACTGGATAGTGCCTTCCATCCTGGTTTTGCCGAATGTAGCTACTGGGCTAGCCAACGTTGCCACGTGGAGCTGGACCGAGGGCCGGGCCACTGTCGGCAACGCCATATGGCTGAACACGTTCTGGGGCTGGAGATTTCCGGAATATGTTCCCTTTGCGGCCGCGTACGAGACGTGGCCACTTACATTGCTTCGATTCGCTCCAGCAATGTTGGCTTTCGGGGCGCTTGGTGTCTGGCCTCGGTCAAAACGTATTCATCCCACCGGACTCGATCTCCAGCGATTTCGTCTCGCAGTTATCACCGCGGGTATTTCCTGTGTCTTGATATTCCTCAGCACGGGAACTAACCCACCAGGAAATCTATTGTTTGACTTCCTTTACAGCCTGCCGTTTGGTTGGCTGATCAGAGAACCTGGAAGGTTCCTGATCGTGGTCGCCCTCATGTATGCCGTCCTGATCGCGTTGACCATCGAGTGGCTAATCGGGGCGCTGCATCAACCTCGCATCGCTCGAATTAAGTCACGAGCATGGACAGGCGTTGTGAGCCTCGGCGGGTGTGTGCTCGTCATAGTCCCGGGCCTGCCACTCCTTACCGGCGTGGTCGTCCCAGACGCGAGACCCGTTCTGCCGCCAGCGCACGTTGCGGTGCCCGAGTACTGGATCGACATGGCAGCGGTCGTCGATAACCTCCAGGTTCCTGGCGCCCTCCTTGTCATGCCACCAGATGATTTCTACCAGATGCCGTATACATGGGGTTATTACGGCGATGACGTCTTCATTACAGAACTTATCACCCGCCCCGTCCTTGTGCCGAGCGCTCAGTCCTATCTTCAGTCCGCGCCGCAGCTCATGAGGGCGGTTTCGATGACAGCAACAAGTATCCTGGATGGCGACTGGGTAACCACCGGTCGCCTAGTGCGGGCATTGAACACACCGCTGATCCTGGTCCGCGGTGATGTCGACACATCGCTTTCGGGCAGAACCTTTCGGCATCCAGATTCATTAAGCGACCAGATGCTGAGATTTCCCAACTTCTCTCTGGTGCACGTTTCGGGACCCCTGCAACTGTTCGAACTACGCGGTGCAGATGCGCTGCAGTCCGAAACGACGACCGCCTATGCAACCGTAGACTCACAAATGCCGGACTTGCGAGTCCTAAAGGCATTGCCTATCGATACCGTGCTGATTTCATCGCCGCCGCTTCCCGGAGTCCCTTCCGTCGTTCAGCTCCCACCGATCAGCGAGTGGCCGCGACAGCGTGACCGCGTCACTTGGGACGCTCGCCTGCCGTCCGATTGGAAGTTCGACCTCGTGCAGCTAGACAACCAATCAGGTTCTACCAAACCAGAGGGAACGGCGTCAGGCCCGGACGCACGCTACGCATCCGTAAGTCGGACCACCGATGGCCACATTCGGATATCGATTCCCGTGCAAGACGACATGCCGAACGGTGATTTCCACACGACAGGTTGGGATCAGGTTAGTAACTGCGCGAATTTCTCGCCGCAGGGGCCGCCCGCTGGATTGAGCGCGGCTGTTTTTGACCAAGATGGTCCGAGCGGTGGCCAGTTCATCCGCTTGACAGCGACGCGGGATAGCGCATGTGTGTCTCAATCGGTCACCTGGCACGGAGGCCCATTGCTGTTTCAGGCCGGGCTCCGCCACCTGTCTGGCGTGCAACCGCGATTGTGCCTGTGGGAGACCGGTCCTGAACATTGCGCCACACTCTTAAATGAACCGGCTGCGGGTGACACTTGGACAATGTACAGATCCATTGTCACACCTGACCCCGGAACCAAGGCGATCACTCTCTTTCTCTACTCCGACGTATTTAGCCCAGGAACAACAACTGCGAATGACTTCGGAGATATTCAGGTGCTCGAACCGCCTGCCTTGCCGCAATATGACCTTGTAGGCGAGCCCTCATCGTTCTCGCCAGTGCGTGCTCTTCTGGTCCATGATCAGGGATACTCGATGTTGTGGCACGGTCCCACTGGGACGAAACACGTCCTCGTGGATGGCCTATTTAACGGCTGGCTAGGGGCTACTTCGACTGACACCGCCGTTCATTACGTTGGGGACGATCCAATCCATTTGAGTCGGTCAACCTCGCTTATCGGCACGGTCATAACTTTGTGTGTTGCACTCTCTGCCGTCAAATGGCGCCGACCGATCCTGAGTCTACTGCGGTCGAGCGGAGAAGACCGACACCGTACCCGCCTCAGATGACGTGGGTCTGAACCAATTAAGTCCTACCTTCGGAATTGTCGTACCGACATCAAACGCTGCGTCTCACCTAGAACACCTACTCATCTCAATCACTAATCAGACATGTACTGAGTACACCGTCGTCATCGTCGATCAGACGAGTCAGGACAGCACCGCGGCTCTCGCCCAGCGATACGGGTGCAGCCTCATCACTGTTCCAACAACGAAGAGATACGTCCCACCCTCGCGTAGTCGGAATATTGGCGCCGCTTCGGTCCATTGTGACATCTTGCTTCATCTCGACGCGGATATGGAAATGGCTTCACCTGATTTTCTCGAGCGCCTGGCCGGGCTGTTCGATGCCGACCACCAAGCCGCTGTTGTCGAGGAGGTTGACTCGGCGGAGGGGTTCTGGGGCAAGTGTAAGGCGCTGGAGCGATCGTGCTATCCAGGTAGTGGTTTGGAGGCAGCCAGGGCGGTTACGGCCGAGTTATTCAGCGCCGTTGGCGGTTACAGCGAGGAGATCACCACCGGCGAGGACCTGTTCATAACGCGGCAATACGAGCATCTTACAAAGGTTCGGCGTGCCAACGGCCTCCACATCAAGCACAATCTTGGCCGACCGTCGCTTCGCTCAATGCTGCGGAAGAAGATTAGCTACGGAACCGCGGCACACGGATACCTTCGAAAGGCTCGTGAGGTCGGCGCGCCGTCCGCCGCGTCGATCATTTGGGCTTCAGTAATGGCTTATGTGCGCAATTGGCGCCTTATCGTTTCGGATCCCTTTCACTATTTGGCTATTGCTCCGCTACGTGTTGCAGAGTTGTTCGCAACCTTGATAGGCATGTTTGTTCGTTACGCGGATCCCCGCCGTTTGATCTGTTTTTAGCGCGCCTAGGAGGAATCCTAAAATCGGATTCCTGCCTGCCGAGCGGGAGTAGCCTCACCTGGCAGAGCGCGACCTTCCCAAGGTTGAGGTAGCGGGTTCGAGTCCCATCTCCCGCTCCATCTTTTGAATTCGAAAACGACCCTGTAGGCGTCGTTTGACCCCTACCCTTAGAGCCTCCACCGAGCGGTCGGTACAATCCCGCGCCGTGCTTAAACTCGCCCCTGGGGTGGTTGCTCTCTGCCGGTTGACCAACTGGGTTTCGCGATTCTTGGGGACCTCGTCGACTCCAAAGAGTGGAACGAGTACAACGTCTTGCTCGGCGCTCAGGAGGGAGTAGAGATTGGGCAGACGAGCGGGCGGCTCGCGTGGGTTCGCGGCGGCGCCCTTTGAGTCGCGATTGGCTCAGTATTCCGCATGGGCGAACTTGGGACCGAGTACATGATCAGCCGGATCGGGGTTTCGAATCTGAACCTCGTCGGTCGACTGGCGCGAGAGGCTCGAAGAAAGTGATTGTTAGCGTTGGGGGGTTACGCGTCAGCATTCGGGATCCGGGGAAGGAAGGCTTCCTGGGCGACCGAGCTGCGTTCGCCCAGGTCTTCTTTGCCGGGGAGTACGACTTCCTGCTTGCGCGGATGTCACCAGGCGACATCGTTCTCGACGCGGGGGCAAACATCGGATGCTTTACGCTCCGCGCATCAAGGCGCGTGGGACCTCGTGGCGTGGTGATTGCTGTTGAACCAGAACCATCTAATGTCGCTTGTCTGACGGCCAACATTCGGCTGAATCGCATAACCAATGTGATCGTCGTAGGTAAGGCACTCGATGCCGTTCCTGATAGGGCTGTCAATCTCGTTGGAACAGGCACCACTGCCCACGTTGATGAGATCGGAATTACGAGTCATGTGTCGGACCCGACCGCTGGAACTGCTCGAACAGTCGTGAGGACGATGACCCTAGACGACGTTCTTGTGGAGCTTGTGCTCGATAGGCTAGATGTGATCAAGATGGACATAGAGGGCTCCGAGAATTCGATATTCGCCACTGCGTCCACCTCGTCCGTCTTGGCTGCAGCTAAAGCCGTAGCCGTGGAGGTTCATGATCGTGAGGGTTCCAGGCTGGTGCAAAACCGGCTGCGAGCCGACGGCTACTCTTACGTGAGCCAGCCCAAATCAGAATCCGCGTTCCTACTTAGCAGCATTCGACGGGCGGCGGGACGTCCCGACCTTGTGCTGAAGCTTTATGGAATTGAGGCTGCGTCGGTCGTAACCAGAATGGTTTTGAGAGTGGTGAGAAAGCAGCCGGAGAAGGTCGCGCACCTGCTTGCTATGGTCTACGCCTCCCGGTGAGTCTTAGCGCACTCAATCGATAGAGGCAAGGTGATGTCCTTCCCCGAAACCGACCGACGATTCTCGCCACTCCAGGCAGTCGGCGCAGATAACCTCGCCGTGGTTTGATGCGGGCGCTGACCATACCGGGGCGCGTTTTGCTGCCTCTGGGCTTCTCGAGCTTCGTCCAGGCATCGGCGGTCAAGGAGCTCCTAGACCGCAGCCATGACGACAGCAGCAGTAGGACGGCGTCGAGCTATACGGCTTTGGCGCTCTGAGAAACGTTATAGGCTTTGAGAAGTTCGTGATGGACTGCGTCAGCCATCGAGTCAAACGTGAATGCCGAGCTTCGCCGCCTGCATTCGTGGCTCAGTCGCAACCGCATATGGTCGTCGCACATTAGCCGAGTCATAGCCCGCGAGAGCGCCGCTGGCTCGGGAGCCACGAGTAGCCCTGTGACATTGTTAACGATCGCATCGCGTAGGCCGGGTACGTCGTATCCGATGGCGGGCGTACCGCAACTGTTTGCCTCCGTGATGACCATTCCCCATCCCTCCCGCACTGATGCCATCAAAAGCGCGTGGGCCGCGGTCATGAGGTGACTTCGCTCAGCGTCAGTGACTCGACCGCGAAATATGACATGGTCCGCCACATTGAGCCGAATCGATAGTTCACGCAACGAGTTGATATATCGGGCCGAGCCCGAACCCGCCACCCACAGCGTTCCGCGGCCATTGGACTCGCGAAACAGCGCAAGCGCTTGGATGAGGTGACGAATGCGCTTCGATGGTGCCAGCCTACCCACGTAAAGGAAGGTGGGCTCTTTCTCTTTGACAGCCGGCACCGCGGGAGGTGCACTGATCCCAACCGGCACGATGGCAATATGACCCTGAAATCCCAATCGACGCAAGTCGGTCGCGGTCGAACGGGAGATAGTGATGACAGGAGTGTGTCGGTAGAACTGCAAGTAGGCGGGTTCCAAGAGATAACCAACGGCGCTTAGTGGGAAGGGCGACTCATGCCACCACACCTCTCGCGCCAACTGGAAGATTATCATCCGGACCGAGATGTCAGACCACAGAGGGGTGAAGAACGGCATCGTGTTGACCTCATCGATTACAAGATCAAAGTGTCGCCGTATACATCGTCTGTAGCGCCAGAACGCGCGCAGGTGGACGCTCCACTGTCGACCAGCGCGAACGACGCTGATACCATCTAGAACCTCCCGAGAAGGCGCACCCCGAAACGATGCGCTGAACCACTCGACTGAGTGCCCCTTAACAATCAGGCGCCTGGCGATTTCGTAGGTAAGCGACTCAGCCCCCCCTGCCCGTGGGTTACATGGGCATCGCCAACTCAGTATTAGGATCCGCAGTTCAGGCTCCGGGCGTAAGGCGGGCGAGGTCCTGTCTCAGCGCGTGCCTCTCGATTTCTAGTTCGCGGGACCGTCGCTCATAGTAACGAACTACACGAAGGCGGTAGAAGATTGCGGCTGTGTCCCAAAGCACATCGAAGGCTGAGCGCAGGTTGACGGTACTCTCGAATTGGTAGTCAAGTGAGATTGGTGCCTCGCATATCTTCCGATAGCCAAGGAAGCGCGCGACTACTAGGAGCTCGAGGTCGAACGCAAATCGCTTTATGGCTAACAACGGGATCACCTCCGCCAATACGTCGCGGCGGAACAGCTTGAGGCCGGCTTGCGTGTCCGTAATGTTGAGGTGGAAGAGTAGCCGGACGAGCAACTGGTAAACAGAGCTCTGGAAGCGACGAAGTGCCGGATAGGCGACATGCGACTGGGGATGACGCTTGGAGCCGATGACAGCATCACAACTGGCGTTCCGAAGGGTTTCGATGAATGTCTTTATGTTGGCCGGATCCAGTTCCATGTCAGCGTCGATGAAAGTGACGAGATCCCCGACACACTGATCAACCCCGAGGCTGAGCGCGAAGCCCTTTCCGACGTTCATCGGGTAATGGAAAACCCTGAGCCGTGGCGAGATGACCCGCTTAGTTTCGCGGAGGGTTGAATCCGTGTTGCCGTCTGACACAACGACCACCTCATAGGTTGCATCGAGCCGATCGAGCTCAGTCAACAGGCGCGTGATGTTCTCGTATATCCGTTTTCCTTCACGGTAGGCGGGGACTATCACTGAGAGCTCGACGGGCCGGTCCATTGAGGCTTCCGTCTCGTGTACCGTCCGCACTGCGGGTGGAGGACTTTCGGTAATCATCGGCTGACTTGCAACTGGGGCAAGGCTGCCGCCGGACCGAGTCCGACCTCGGGCCGGCCGGCACGTTGTTGGGTCAGATACCAGGCCGCAAGGCCGGTTGCTGGTAATGCCATCGAGACATCGACGACCTGAACGACCTGGACCAGGCTCTGGTGGAACACAGCAATCAAGATTGGCTCAAGGGCTGCAAGCGGCAGAAGGACATACAGGAAACCTGCCCGGCCTTGCGACTGATGGGTCGCGATGAGGACGGCCGTTGCTCCGAGGAACGTCATGCCGATCCCGTACCAGGGCAGGTACGCCGCCCCTCCCGTATAAGCGTGGCCCGCAAAAGCGGCGAGCAACCACGTCGACCCTATAGAGAGCACGCCCAGAGCTACAAGTCCACCGAGTCCCACGAGAACAAGCGATGGGATGACCACGAGCCAGGCGCGCTGTCCCCTGGCGGACCGGAACACGACCTTCGGAAATAGCACCGTCGCAACTCCGGCCGCTCCCCAGAAGATGGCGCGGCCAATTGCAGCCACCGCTGAGTATTCGCCCGCATCGCGCGCGCCGAAGTAGTGCTTCACAAGCACGACGTCGGCGCTGAGCAGCAGAGCCATCGCGAGGGTGCTTGGAATGATTACTGCGAGATAACGGGCCGCCGGGCGCCACCAGCCGACGTCATGGCCGGCCACTTGCTTCGATCGAAGCATCCACAGCGCTGCGCCGTAGCTTGCGATGGTCGCGAACGATATCCCGGCAATGACACCGACCGGTCCGAAGATCAACCCGAGGGTGATCGCCGAAACAAGCTTCAGCGTCGCCTGGCCGGCGGCCAGGCTGGCGAAGGCGGCGAAACGCTCGTCGCCTTGGAACTCGCCGAGCAGCAGTGGGAAGGCGATCCCGAACGGAACGCCCACGGCCGCCGCCAGGATGAGCTTGGGTTCTATCCCGAGGAAGCCCGAGATGGGTGAGGAGCCGATCGTGAGAACGGTCGCGATGGCTAGCCCTACCAGCAGCAGGGCGCGAGTGCCCCTCCGCAGCAGAGTCGCGCTGCGATCGAAGCTGCCCGTGGCTCGGTCTCGGCTGGCCTCGCGGGCCATGAGGAGCGTGAACGCGCTCGCGGGCATTCCGATGAACGTGACGAGGGTGAGCACGACGAAGACGGCGCCGTAATTGGCTGGCCGCAGTTGATGTGAAGCGGCAGATTGGAACGCTACCCCCATCACGCCGGCCACCATCGTGCCCGCGCCGACGATCAAGTTGTGGCTTAGCAGGCGCTCGTCGATCAGCAGCTTAAACCTGCTCGTTCGCTCGCTTACCGCGGTATCGGATAACCCTTCCACAGTTCCTCGATCGTTGAGACGAACTGTTGACCGACCCGACAAACTACGAGGGAGGTGTCTAGGTCGGCCCGTTTGAGGCGAACAATATATGTCGTTTAGTGGCCCTGTGCAAAACCGTGTTTTAACAGGTGCGCTCGGCCGCAACGAGGCCCTGCGCAACGGGCTGCCAGCGGTTCCGGCGATATCACTGGCGCTTTTGGTCGCCGGCCCATGGCTCCAGCCGGGATATATCTTCGGCACTGACTGGCCCGGCCCGGCAAGGTTCGAACTTCCAGTAGAGGTATCGAGCTCGGCGCCGGTTCAAGTCGTCCTGGCGACCATATCGTGGGTGGTCGGGGCAGAGGCGACGGGCAAGCTCCTTGTCTTTGCGATCCTCGCCGGCGGCGCGCTGGCGGCCTATCTCGCCGTCCCTATCGCCGGCTTCGTCGGTCGAGCCGGCGGGGCAACGCTTTTCATCGCCAACCCATTCGTCTTCGGCCGACTTCACTATGGTCAGCTGTATCTGCTGGCCGGCTACGCGGTGCTCCCGTGGATGGCCTCGCGCCTCCGGACGTTATGCGCCGAACCGCGCTGGAAAAATGCGGTGCTGTTCGCGGCGAGCATCTCGCTCGTCGGCATGTTCACTGCTCATCTGTTCCTGGTGGCGTTGGTTCTTTCCGGAGTCGTATTTCTCGCTCATGTTTCGTTCCATGCGCACCGTGGCGCCCACCTGAAGTCTTCGGCACCGGCGCTAGCTCTCGCGGCCGGCTTGACCTTCGTCATTTGCTCGTACTGGCTCCTACCGATGCTCGTTGGCTTCGGATCCGACGCGGCGGTCATAGCGGGAACCGGTGCCGGACTGCTGCGCGCATACGCGGCGGTCCCTGACCGAAGCCTTGGCCTGATTCCGAACCTGCTTGGGCTCTATGGGTTCTGGGCCGAGGACGCTCGGCGCTTCACCTCGATGAAAGCATTCGCGCCGATGTGGCCAGTGGCGCTAGTTGTGGTCATTGCCGTTTCGGCGATCGGCGCGGCGGTGGCGATTCGCGGCAGCCAGCGGTCGGTCCGGGGTTGGGTCGTCGGCCTGATCGTCGCCGCCGCAATCGGCCTGATCCTCGAGATGGGTTTATCCCATCCGTTGACCGAGGGTCTCGTGCAATGGCTTGACTCGAATGTGCCCCTCTATCGAGGCATGCGAGACGCCGGCAAGTGGGCAGCACTGCTGGCCCTTGTGTACTCCCAGCTGTTCGGGCTCGGTGCGAACGAGATCGTGCGACAGATTCGAAAGCTCGACCTGAATGCGGTGCATCGCGAATGGCTCGGCGGGGCTGCCATCGGACTGTTTCTCGCCGTGCCCCTCTACTACGGCAACGGCCTGCTCTTCGGCATGCACGGCGAGATCAAGCCATCCAAATACCCGGCCGGTTGGTACCAGGCCGATCGGTTACTGGCACGTGACGCCCATCCGGGCTGGAGTCTGTTCCTGCCGTGGCACGAGTACATGAGCTACTCGTTCATCCGCAACCAGAACAACGTCGTGGCGTCCCCCGCTCCGACGTTCTTCTCGGTCCCGATTT
>DASYSA010000617.1:0-27045 GCA_036003885.1 Blastocatellia bacterium
GTTGTGAAAACAAGCAGGAGGCTGAGGGTGGCAATCCATACTTTGAGTTTCTTCATCGTTTCTTCTCCTATGGTAGATGTTGGAATTTACTGCCGGCGCAGTCGGAAACGTTGTCATCCCGAACGGAGACCCGGCTGCACATAAACCAAATCGCCTGCTTCAGCAAGCAACAGCAATTCATGAGTCGCGTGGCTTTGTATGCATCCCCCAGACAGAGTCGACTACAAAATCCAGGTCGTACTCGCTTCGAGTCTAAAGGATGATTTCAGAACGGGATTGAGAATATGGACATGAGTCATGCCCATCGGACAAACAACCATCGGACAAACAACCATCGGAACAAACAACCTGATCTTCAGAACTTCAACTTTTACTCATTGACTATAGATGCTCAGTCGATCGTAATATTGCCATCTGGTAAGTTTTTAAGCAAATCGCTGCGCAGCGACTGGAAATTGGTCATTCCAAACGAAAAAACAACCACATCTTCAGACTTTCAACTCTTACCCATCCACTATAGATGCAAAGTCGATCGATTTATTGCCATCAGGGAATTCTTATGTAAATCGCTGCCCGCAAACTTCACGAACCAAACATACTCCCGCGCACAAGCCGACAGACCGCGCGATTGCTTTGCACAGCTCGATCTCATTCCATTCTCATACCTGGTTACCGACTATCGTTTAGCAAATGGTTTCGGGCAAAGATTACCTTAGCCAGAAACATGTATTCATACGTCCTGGGACTGGCGAATCCATGCCCCTCGTCTACGGCCAGCAGGTACCAGGCCGGTGTACCCTGTTTCTTGAGAGCCGCCACCATCTGGTCAGCGGCCTTATAAGGCACACGCCTGTCGTTCTTCCCTTGAATGATGAACACAGGCTTTCTTATCTTGTCGCAGTTGTTGAGGGGCGCTATTTTCTCGAGAAACGTCCTCATCTTCGGATCACGCTCATCGCCATACTCCTCGCGCATTTCATCAGCAGGGAGCAGGTCGTTTTCAAGCTGTAGCACAAGACTTGTGGGTCCCAGGTACGAGAGAGTGGCAGAGATTCGATCATTGTAGCTTGCGGCTGCGGACAGCGCCAAATAACCGCCGTAGCTGCTCCCCTGAACCAGCACTCTTTCAGAGTCAAGGTAAGGCTGAGTCTTGATCCAATCGAGCAGCGCGCCGATGTCTCTCGTCGCTCCCTCCCGCCCATAGCCGTTGTCGAGTCTCATGAAGGCTTTGCCGTACCCGGACGAACCGCGGACGTTTGGATAGATTGCGGCTATGCCGAGCTCGTTTATACAGTAGTTATCTTCACCGCGGAAACCAGGTCGAAACTGCGCGAACGGAGGTCCGTGCCCGCCATGAAGGTCGATTATGACTGGGCGCTTCCCTGCGAACTTTTCCGGCGGACGAACAAGGTAGCCCGAGATCATCCGCCCGTCGAAACTCGTCCATTTGATCTGCTGCGGTTCCGAGAAGCTCTCCGTGTCGATTGCATTGAACCCCCTGGTCCACCGCTCGATCTTCCCCGTTTTAGTGTCCACCGAATACGCTTCACCGGGGTTGCGCCATGAAGTAAAGACGAATCCGAGGTCTCTGCCGTTTCTGTGCCACGAGAGACTCGACACCAGTCCGATGGCGGGCTCCGGTAGCGGTTGCTCCTTCCCCGTCGTGGTGTCGATCATATGCAGCCGTCCTTTCCCGTCCTCGTTGACGACAAATGCCAGCTGCGTCCGGTCAGGCGAAAGTTGAAACTCTTCCACGTCCCAATTTATGTCATTGGTCAGGTATCTGGTTTTCTTAGTCTTGAGGTCCAGGTATGCAAGGCGACGGAATTCGGAATCCCGATCCGTTGTAATATATATCCCTCTTCCGTCTCTGCTGAACTGGGCGAACCCGCCATACGAGGTTTTTTCTCTCCCGGTGCGCGGAGTCAACAGAGTCTTTTCCCCAGTGGCAACATCGGCAAGCCACAGATACGTTTCATCAGCAGACTTGTAGTCAGAGAGAATGACTTTGCGGTCGTCCGGCGACCAGTCGAAGGCCGCCCAGTCTGTACCGTCGGTTTTCGCCACCAGGTGATCGCTTTTGGGTTCGAGCGGATTGACGGCATACACATCCATGTCTTTGCCATTGCGTCGCGTTGAAGAGTACATAAGCCACTGGCCGGAGTTTGACCAGATGGGATAGTAGTTCCTCGACTGCCCATCGGTTAACAGAGTGCTTGTGTGACTCTCGATGTCATACCTGTATATCTGGTGCACCTCGTTTCCGTTCACATCTTTTCTGTAGATGAAATACTTGCCGCCCGGGTGATAGTAGATGTACCTGATGCCCTCAGGAAATCTGCTGAAGAAGGCTGGAGATTCTCCGGGCGCTGTCACCACTGCTGCCTGGAGAGAACTGAGCTGATACTTGCTGATGATCACAGCGCGCTTTATCGGGTCCCACCCCAGCAGGGACGAAGAATAAAACGACCTGTATCGGTTTACAGACATCCGCAATAAGGCAGGTATCTTCGGGATGCCTTCGGCGATTATGTTATCGCCAGGGAGGATCTCAATCGTCTGTGGTGTAACCTGACTCGCGAACAACGACGTGATCACAAGCACCACAGACCAGCCGCGCCGCGAGAGAAGGAGGTTTGAATGCCTGGTAGTACCCTTCAACTGTGGTCTTTCCATTGCGACTACTTTCCGCTCGATTCAAGTTAGCTCGCAGGCTCTTTGCCGCGTTGATCGGACCGCTTATCAGTGGCCACGGACTTCAGTATGATGATCATCTTGCCTGGCGTCGTTGCGTTCATCGGTGTTACACCGCTCCTCGGGCGATCCTTTTCAGGCAGTTCGAATGTCTAATGCTCCTGACCAACGCGCCTTCCTCATATCAAGTACCGTCCCATTCGAATCGTCGGACCGTGAGCTAGAGCCAACAATGGAAAGTTTTTCAGGATATAAGCGGATTATCAAGTCAGCGTGAACCAGGCGCCGCCGACGACGTAAATGGCCCACGGAATTAGCACCACAAGCCATGCCGCGGTCGGGGAGACCCGTTTGGAAACCCTGGTCAACCCCAATGCCAGCAGGACCACTGTGGCGATCGTGACGATGTCGAGCGCGCTGAAAATGCGAGCGGTAAACTTGGAGCTGCTGTGGACAAAGAAGGCGACGTTGGTTGCCAGCGGGTTGTTGAAGTTGAAAGAGTTGAGATCGGCATTGAGTGAGACGGTGACTGCGAGCATCGTCTCTCTGACCGCTGCGGTAAACAGAGCGACGTGAGCGGTAAGAGCCAGCACTTTCTTGAATACCGCGTCTCCACCCACGAGGATGACGAGAAGCCAGAGAATGAGCGCGATGAGGGCCGAGGTCGCAAAGGCTCCCAGGAAAGTGGCGATGCTCTGGACGACAATGATCTGGGTCTTGTTCGCCAAGGCGTGTTGCAGAACCATGTCAGGGTCAAGTTGTGAGCTGGCCTGGGCAGATTTGGCAACCAATGCCGCAAAACCGAAACGCGCGATGACATAATAGCTGACTGCCGTTGAATAGATGCCGGCCACTAACAGTGGAATGAACCACCGCGGACGCCGGGACAACGACTCAATCGTCGCGAGCGGGCTGAAGAAGATCGCCCAGAGGGCGAAAGGCGGGGCCTCGGGAAGTAGTTCTCTGCTCTTTATGTTTTCCATCTCTCTATCTCCTCATTAGAATCGGTAGTTATTAGTGCATGGGCTGCTGTGAGGCACACCCGCTTCAGGGCTCGTCAAGTGAATTGCAGAGCCGGCAAATGCTCTTAACTGAAAGTTCTCAGGAATAACTGCGCGGCGTGGGGGGCGCGGAGGCGGCCGCGCCTGAATCCTGATTCCGCGATTGTTCATTCACCGCGGTGGTCAGCATTCTCCGTCGTGTCTGTACGCCATCGGCGCTTTAGCGATGAGTTGCTTGAGCTACGGACACCGTTGATTCGAGAATCTCTTGCCAGAATTCTGGCGGGATCATAGCCACGACAGTTCTTTCATTTCAGGCGCGCCTACCACCTGCCAGAGCAGGGACTCCAGCTGAGATTGACCAGGCGCTGTGGCCCGCTGGTCGCCGGCCGGGATGCCGGCGACCGGACCAACATCAGTTTCATACTTCAATTCGCCTTCATGCAGAATGCCCACGCGGTGACAGACCCGCTCGACAAGCGCAAGATCGTGCGAGGACAACACAACAGTCCTGCCGCTCGCCGCCATTTGCCGAAGAGTGCGGACGACCCGGTACACCGAGGCAGGGTCCAACGCAATGAATGGCTCATCCAACAGAAGAACATCGGGGGCATGAATGAACGAGCACGCCAATCCCAGCTTCTGCCGCATTCCCTGTGAGTACTCATACACAAAATGACCGGCGGCTGACTCCAGGTCGAGCAGCTCCAGCAGGTCCTGGGTGCGGGTCTCAGCTTCATACGCGGCCAGCCCATGCATCAGGGCACAAGCGAGCAGGATCTCCCGTCCATTCAAATAATCAAACAGTCCGAACTGCGGCGAAGAGAATCCGATCCGGGACGCAAGCTCGCGCGAGTTCGGCTGCACTTCGATTCCCAGTATCCTGGCCACGCCGGAAGTTGGCCTCATGAGACCGGCGAGAATCGAGAATGCAGTAGTCTTTCCTGCTCCATTGGGTCCGATGAGGCCATAGATCGAACCCGCCGCGACTTCAAAGGTCACGCCCTTGAGCGCCTTCGTCGGGCCGTAGTTCTTGGTCAGATCCTGGACGAAAACTGCCGCAGTCATAATCTTCAGGTTCCCATCAGCCTGGCTAGAATGGACTCCTGTTCCCTGATCATTTTCCTCTGCACCCATAAGCGAAGCACGGCGTTCCTCACAACCAGAAGAACAACGGGCACGGAAACAAACAGGATTCCAGCCGGACCGTCGCCCAGGTTTCGTCGGGCAACCGCCCCGGGCACGATAAGAATAGCAAGGATGAAGGTTTGCAGCACGGGCACCAGGAATGCACCGGGCGTGGTCCCGCCTGAATAGAGCGACGAACGCTCAATGGGCTCGGGATGAAGGACTGAGAAGTAGCTCCCGAATATCTCGCCGAGCAAGATGCCGCAACAAGCGAAGCTCAGAATGCCAATCCAATCAATGGGCGTCGTCATTCCCGGTGTTTCTCGAAGCACCGGGGACAGCAAGACGCCGCCAACCATGACCATCTGCACGAAGCTGAGCGCGGAATTCTTGGCTCGGATCGCATCGTCTATTCTGATTGGCAGTCTGTAATAGACCCAGGCGGCCCGGTTGTCGACTCCCAGCAGGTTACCGCGCAGGTATGAATGGAATATGAGCACCATCCAACAGAACGCTACGAAGTACATCTGGCTTCCAGCCTTCGTGAAGTAAGTGTACCCAAACCCGTACAGCGCGCCCCAGATCAAGAGCAGCAGCGCGTTCCTGTTGCGTAACCACCCGAGCAGACTGATTCGCCACAACACCCGCGCAGGCGAGGGGCGGAGCAGCAGGAATCTCCCGGCGGTTTTCCGGGATGTCCTGAAGCCAAGCGGTCCGGTGATTCCGGAGTACACCAGATCATGCTGGACGATGTAGTCCGCTGCAATCAGAAGAGCAGCTGCTATCCCGAGTGGTAGAAGGTGCTCGAGAGGATCTATACCCAGGAAAATGTTTGCGCAATGATAACCGGGCAGGAAGCTGGAACGATTGTAGCGATCCAGCAGGACTATGGATATAGCAAGGCATGCGATCAGAAGCCACAACATGTATCGGATGGACCTGGTCAAAGCACCGGAGCGAAAGAGTGCGGTCCTGATCAGCGAAATGATCGCTCGCGTGCCCCACACGATGAGAATGAAGGCCGGCAACGCAGCTAACCATGCGAGAGTGCCGGAGGACTTAACAAGCACACAGATCTCGAGTACGCAGAGACCCAACGCCAGAGGAAACGTAAGAAGAGCAAAGAAGAGGGAGGACCCGTAGAGACGTTGAAATGAGAGCGGAAAGAATAGCAATCGCTCCAGGCGGACATGCCAGGTAAGATCCTTACCGGTGACAGTCCCGGCAATGATCCAAATCGCCAACAACCGATTGAACACCTCGGCGATCTGTTCCGGCGTGGCCGCGCGTACAAGGCTGACGGAAACGGAAGCGAGCATCCAGACAGCCATGGCGAGTACCAGACAAATACTCAGGCGGGCAGCCCACCCATACTGGACCTGTAACTTACGCCATCGCTCTTCAATAAGCAGCCTTGCCAGGAGAAGAATGCTCATACGCCTCACGGGATGGGTGCTCAACACCTGCAGTTGCTGAGCACCGTCATCTGTTCTTCAATCAGCGTTCTAGGTGCACGCTATGAGGGTTCCGACGCCGACGACCGCGCCGCCAATTGCGCACGGGAGACAGCCGAAGAGGCCGGATATGTCCAGACCGACGGCAAGACCAGCTGCGAATGCACAGCCAGGGCTCTCTCCGCCAACGACCGCAGCTTCCTGGACGACGGCAACCGGTTGAGCAGACGCCGAACCGGCGCTGGCAATCCCCATCGACGCGCACAACATCACCACGAACAGAAAGAAAACAGCTCCTCCCTTTTTGATTCTTGACATTGATTCTCTCCTTTGTTTGTTTGTTTTTTCTTTGTCATCCCATTAGGGATATGTTCAAAAGGGTTATTGGTTAAGCCGGCCGCACTGGCTAAAACGGCCAAAAATGGTTTTGCCGGGCGATAGATAAGAAGACGATGATCAATCCGATCACGCTGAGTATCCTCGCCAGAAGTTTTTTTGACCGCTTGTCCATATGGTGACCGGCCAATTCTGACATTGGCTATACAGAGTTCGCAAGACAGCTTACAAACCGCTTTCGCGAGCGCCGCATCAGCCCGCACGACCAGGTGCCAACGCGCCGGGATCGGGCACACTGAACGCGCCGATCGCGAAACGGCATGTAAGGAAAGGACAATCGAGGCCGGCCGGTCACACTCGAAACGGCACAGATGACTGTGCCGGGCTAGGCTGTAGAGCGCGGTTTGCGCCACAGTAATCAGCATTGTGCTGGGCCCGGAGTCTTCTGTTCATCCGTTTCTTCTTGTGCTTTGACCGGCCACGTTGAGAGTTATCTTAAGAGGACACGATAAGACAACCGGGCAACTAGCAAAGGAGCGCGGCTCCGCCAATCCCAACATACCATGCGCCGACTGCGCAGATGATGGAGCAAGGGCTGAGCGCACCAATCGCAAGACCCGCCGCCACGCCAAGAGCTGCGTAGCAACTATCGTCCGCGCCACCAACAGTGGCGACCTCGACAGTGGCCGTTGCCGGAACCGGCGTAACCTGCCTGGGCTTCGCGCTGACCAGGCTCAGGGACATCCCGAGAGTTAGTGCGAACACCATTATCATTTGCTTTACATTGGACCTGAGTTTCATTTCTTTCTCCTTTTTTTTGTTTGTTTATTTACGCTCTTCGCAGAGCGGGATTTGACGCAAGCTTTGACGGCACGTTGCAACCTACAATTACAGGTCGCAAGCGAACAGGCCGCCGGCGGTCACAGCGTACCATGCGCCGGCGGCGCAGATGATGGAGCAAGGGCTGAGCGCACCGATTGCGAGGCCTGCAGCCACGCCAAAAACTGCGTAGCAACTATCGGGTTGTCCGCCGACAGTCGCGACCTCGACGGCAGCCGTTGCCGGAACCGGAGTTGCCGGCCGCGGCTTCGCGCTGACCAGGCTCAGAGACATCCCCAGAGTAAGGGCAGCGACCAATACCATCTGCTTCAAATTGGACCTGAGTTTCATTTCTTTCTCCTTTTTGTTTGTTTATTCTTAGCGCTCAGATGAGCGGATTCGACGCAACCAAGTTGTTACTTGGAAACCAGACCGGATTGGGGCGTCGCACCCGAACCAGCCTTGATTCGTTTTAAAGCGCTCACCGTGCGAGTACCCGAGGGAACTCGATTGAGCGCGCACAGTCAGCGACTCGACTACGCAGCGCGCTGACTGCCCTATCGTCTCTCAATCTCGATACCGTTGCGGCGCAATCCTGCGGTCCCGACGCGCCGTCGGAAGCGAATCGAACTCGCTTAGCTCGGAGCCCAGGCGGTGTCGAAGATCAATGTCTCGCCCGACCAGGCCTTCGAGAAAGACTCGACAGGCCATAGCAGCCGCCCGAGAGACGGGTCATCAACTTCCAGAGCGTCCGGCGTGACGAAGCTTCGGATCACCACGAAATGATCGCCGAACACAAACGCGATGGCCGGCAATGGAATGTGACTCAGATCTTCAACGTTCAGCACCCAGGACCGGGCAGGGAGCCCCGCTTCCGTAGCGATGGTCCGCAGATCAAACAACGAAGTGCCGGCGGGCGTAGTGTTGAGCCGATCAGCAAGATCAGGGATCTCGCGGTCAATTCCGTGAAAGGCGAGAACCGCCTTGAGCGCCGCCGCGCCGCATTGATTCAACCGCGGCTGGAGCACGACACCCTCGTCGCCCACAAATCGCGCGCCGCGATACCACGCTCGCACCGACTTGGCCACAGAGCGATGCCGCTTGAAGTACGGCAGCGCGTCGGGCGCCGCGGCGAGTGATCCGCCCATAAGGCCTATTGTTAGCAAACCGAGCAGCGAACGAATTCTACGATTGCGCGGCATAACTTTCTCCCACACGCTGGGGCTTGTGCGGCCGAAGCAGTGGCTTCGTCGTCAGGACAGACTCCAATCTACCGGATGATCATTCATTACATTCCTGTCAATCGGCCCGGGCGTACTCCTGCGCAAACTCGGCGAGCCTTCGCCGGAGGGCGTCAGGCGAATGAGCGCCGACCATTGCGCCCCGAAGTACGGCCTGTTCATCGACTAGCAGAATCGTTGGAAGCCCGGGATTCGGCGTCAAACGATCAAAGACCCGATCCCGATCATAGAACCGCTTTGTGTATGGCAGATGGAGTCGATCGATCTCCTCAGACGAGCCATCAGCCTCATTCACCATGATGAGACCCAAGGTTGATGGGAACGGCTGCAGATTCGGAAGCTCCCTCTGACACACTTCACAGGCAGTCGAGTAAAAGACGATTACGGTCTTAGCGCCCAGTCCCGCCTTGGAAACGTCCCACACTCGACCGGTTTCGTCGGGCACGAGGATAGCTGGAAGGGGCCTGCCGACCGCGGCAATCGAATTCGGCCGGGGCGTATGCGCCCGAAGCTTAAACAGCAGTCCGCTTGTGACGACGATGCCTATCAGCAACGACAATGCGGCGATGAGGCGCTTGAGAGACCGGCGCCGGGGCTTTCCCGGTGCCTGGAGATCCTGGGTCTTTTCAAGATCCTCGTCAGTCCGAGGCTCGTTGGACATGTCTTGTTCATCCGACATTTCTCTTCTCCATTTGAAAAGTATTCTAGCTTCCATTAGCTCGAGCGACGCATTCATCCAGGAAGACGGCAGATGATCGGCTCTCTTCCGCAACACAAAACGCGTCGTCCAAAGCGTTTTCTCATGCTGCGCACACACATATCCCACGAATTGGTGAACCCTTAACGGGAAGCTGCTTTCGCAGCAGTCTGGCGATGCATGCGCAACCGATGCTCATTATTAACGCGTAGACCATCTGCCTCCTGTGGAAGCTTCAAACCGTCCTCTTATTGCCCGAGAAGCCCCGGTCGTGAAGACTCGCTGTGAGTTATCCTGCGCGTCTTCTCTTCCGGAGCATTGCTCCGGACTCAAGCACTACTCGTCAAAAGTTCAACTGAAGCTGCAGATCAATTCGGCGATTGCTTGCCGCATTACTGCTGCCGGGAAGTCCCAACGCACTGGACGCCAAAGAATTTGACAGACCGAAGAACGGAGAGCTCAGGTTTCCGATCGGAGCTCCACGATTCGTACGGTTCAAAATATTAAACACAAATACGGAAGCAGTGAGCTTGTATAACCTGTCCGAAGTCGCGCCTGGGGCCTGACCGCCCGACGGCTTTTGCGACGCGGGTTTGGCAGCCCTTCCGGTCATGCCGCCGAAAGTAAAACTCTTTGCCAAACGCATGTTGACGGTATAACCGAAAGGTCCCCCGCCGAAATTACGTGGAATGATCCTTTCGCCGAGGGCAGGGTTCAGAACGAAAGCTCCCAGGCGCGTAACTTTCGCCTCCGTGCCGGCCTGCCCACCGGCGAAGGACGGCCTCTCAGTAAACAGCGTATCTCCGTTCGAATCGATGCCGGTCGTGATGTTGAATGGGGCACCCGATGAAATTATTACCAGCGGGTTGATGCTCACCTCGCGCGGCAGATTTATCAGTCCGCCGAGGAACGCTCTGTGCCTGATGTCATAAGCTGACCGGCCATATTCCGAATTCAGGTCGAGCCCGTTAGCCGGAAAAGTACCTACTCCGTCCGTATCTCCATCGGACTTGCCGAGTACGTAAGACGCGAATAGCGTGTAATGCTTGTTCAAGCGGTTGGACGCGGTGATCGTCAGCAGGTGCTGCGTGAACTTGCCATCCGACTCATACTCGAAAACATTCCCCAGGCCCGGGAGAGGTCTCGATCCTGAATGAGCACTTGCGTCAGATCCCGGAATCGGCGCGTTGATATTGCGCGTTCGCAGATAATGCGAACCGGTCGAGTTGATATAGGCTGCCGCACCCGTGAAGTTGAACGGAAGCTGTCTCTCTACGCTGATCGCTGACTGGATGGTGTACGGCGATCTGAGGCTCTCGGCTGCTCGCCAGACGGTGCCGGCGATTTCAAAGGGTTCCAACGCTTCAATAGAGGGCGCGTTCGGGAACGAACCCAGGATCTGCGGATCGGTTACTATGAACTGCTTCTGGTTCGCGCCGTCGAAGCGATTCGCCTGTAGCGTCAGCCCTTCGCCGAACCGATCGTAAAACACCCCGAGTCCGCCGCGTATAACCGTCTTTGTCTGACTTGCGCCGCTCTGAGGCGACCAGGCGAATGCTACGCGGGGCGAGAAATTCATGTTGTGGCTGATATTGGTTTGAGCCTCGTAGCGAAGGCCCAGGCTCATTGTAAAATTGGAAGCGATCTTCCAGTCGTCTTGCGCAAACGCGCCCAGATCGACCTGGCTGACCGAGGCAGTTGGGATGCCCCCCGCTATGGTAAGCAGCGTTGCCCCGCCGCCCATCGCCCTTATCATCTCCGGGTCAAGTCCCCGGCTTTGAAGCAGCTGCGTTCTGCGGTAACGCTCAGTGCTGCTGATGTCGATAAAGACGGGTTTGCCGCTGGCGTCGACAACCACGCGTCTATCCGCGTCGAGCGCCGGCGCTCTCCCGCCGGCGAAAGTATAAGTGCCGCCGAAGTTTGAATGAGAGACATCGGTGATATTTGCTCCACGCAATCGCAACCCGGCTTTTACGGTGTGATTCTTGAAGGCGGCCGTAGTGTAGTTTTGAGCTTCCCAACGGTTCGTGTCGTTGAATGACAGTCCGACTTGCGACCCTCCACCCGTGAAAGAGTCCAAAACCACTATTGCAGGTTGTGAATTACCGGCGGCCTGATCTATCCGGTCCTGAATGTATTGAAAGCGGGTTTCGTTAACTACTCTGGCGCTCAGTACCGCTGTCTCAGTCAACTGCAGGACCCGATCAGATCCTGAAACGTCATATCCGCGCGATGCGAGCGAGAATTGTCCGACCCCGACATCGTTGAGATGGGATGAGGTGTAGTTATAGCGCGCAGTAAGGTTGTTCTTTTTGTTCAATGCGTAATCGAAGCGTCCGCCTGCGTCGATAAATCGCTTGGGTGTGAGGAGCGACTGGCTAAACGGCTTGATGTTGAAGTTCGAGTCGACCACCGTGGCGTTGATAACCGCATTGTCGTCGATCTCGCGGCGATAGCCGGTCAGGAAGAATGACGCCTTGTTCTTCAGGAGAGGCCCGGTGATATTTCCGCCGTAGGCGCGAACCTGAAACGGCGCCCGCCTGGATGCGAACGGATTGCGGGCATTAAAGGTCTCGTCATCGAACATTCCAAGCGCCCCGCCGTGCAGTTGTCCGGAGCCGGGCTTCGTAAATATTTCTATTCGTCCAAAGCCTATCTTGTCGTGTTCAGCGGCGAATGGGTTTTGATTTATTTGAATCTCACGAATTGCCGACTTTTGTGGCGGGCGTCCCGCTGCCGCAAAACCGTCTACGAACACCTGCCCGCCGTTCGGTCCTGCTGAAGCGCCCGCGAGTGCCTGCAAAGTAGTCGCAAGATCATCCGGATCATCCGGCAGGGCGTCGAGGTCTCTCCCCTTAAGCACGAGACCAGTTTTATTACTATGTGGATCAGTGCTGAGTCCCTCACTGTTGGCGCTCACCGTCACCTGCTGTTTTCCAATTGTTGCCGTGAGCTTGATCTCCAGCGAGGTGCGGGCGCCCGATCCGACGGTGACGTCCGTCTTCTCAAACGGGGCGAACCCCCTGGCGGTGACCTTCACCGTGTAGCTCGCCGCCGGAAGATCATCGAATGAGAAGACACCCCGATCATCAGTCCTGGTTCTTACTTCCGAACCGGCGGCATCGACCAGCGTCACTGTCGTAGCGGTTATTACGCCGCCGAGCTCGTCCGTTAGCTGGCCCTTAAGGGCTCCCCTATGCTGCTGTGCCCAGCCGAGGTTTGCGCAAAAAACCAGAAGGGTTGTGATGCTCAATATCCTTCTCTTAGTATTTTGATCGCTGTTCATGACGACTCCTTAATCTTTTGAGGTTTGGATCTCAGTCTTCTCGTTGATCACTGCTGCCCCGCTGTGACATCAAGGACACCGGGAGGCAGCCCTGTCGAAAGAGGCCGCCCGCTGTTCATCGCCCCAGCCCGTTGTAGTGCATTGATAACGCCATCTATTCCGGCTAGAACGTTGACAGCCTTCGGCCGCGTCGGATCATTTCCCATTGCGCTTGCCGTGAGGATCACGTCACCCGCCTTCAATTCGGAGACCGGTATGGTCGGCAGACGCTCGATAATCTCCTGTGAGTCTTCGGTCTCGCTCTTTTTCGCGTTTGTCGATACGGCTCTTTGGGCGATAAGCGTCGCCACTTTGGCGGGAATTCGTCGAATGACAGAGTTCTTGCCGGCCACCAATGTCAGCGGCTGATTGTTTCCGAAGAGTTTGATCTTTACTTCGCCGGTATCACTGCTTACCGAGGTAACCGTGCCGCCGATCGTTCTGAAGCCCCCTGAGATTATCTCTTCGGCAGCCAGCGCCGTGCCGTCGGCATTTTTCTCTCCGAGGGCGCGCAACTGGTCGCCGGGTCTCAACTCGGCGAATGAGCTCGGTCTCGCATCACTGAACCTGATCGAGTCGGGCGAGTAGCGTCGAAACCGTCGCACCTTCGAGGCTGAGACAATGATCTGCTTTATTCCATCACGCTGCGGCGAGACCACTGTTATTTCACCGGCTTTGGGATTGATCGAGGCGACGACGCCGGAGATGGAGCGTTTTTGCCAGGCCTCCTTTTCCTCACTCTGCCTCATCTTTATGCGTGCGGCCGACATCACGACTAACTGCCGAGCGGGCACAACCTGACTATCAGCCCCTGGTGCGTAGCGCGCATAAACGCGGTCGCCCTGACCAAGATCACCAATTGAGATTCTTTGGGCCTTCTCTAGTGAAGGCTCGCCGGGAGGAACGCTCAATACGGTCGTCTCGCCGTTGATCAGAATAGAGACCACGTTGCCGGAATCGTTCTTGATCGTCACATGACCGGCGGAAGCATCCACGGCGGTTATCTCTCCGATTACGCGGGCGCGATCTGCCGTCGTTTGTTGAACGCTTTGCCCAAGCCCCAACAGGGCAGTTGCCGCAATCAGGAGAACGGTAGCTGTGTATTTCGTCATAATCTCACCCCTGAATCATTGGCTTCGCGCTCGCTTGATCGCCCTGAGAACTCACGGCTGCACGCCGGAAGCGTGCGTACCCAGGGCGGGATCGAGAGAGCGCCGGTGTGAATGCTCGGGTCGCCGGAGAGATCCTCATAGCGGCCATCAATCCGATCTCCGAATGGCTCATCGAAGATCGGCGCGATTTCCTCTTTTTCTAATTGCGTCTCGACAAGTCTGGCGTAGTATCCTCGTTTAGCCATCAAGCTATGATGGCTTCCCTGCTCGATTATTCTTCCCTCATTTAGAACCAGGATCAGATCGGCATTACGAATAGTGCTCAACCTGTGAGCGATGACCACGCGTGTACAAAACAAGCCGCTCAAGTTGCGATCGACCAGAGTCTCAGTCCTGGCATCGAGGTGACTTGTCGCCTCGTCGAGCAGGAGTATTGAGGGTCTGTGTGCAAGAGCTCGCGCTATGGCGAGGCGCTGTCGCTGACCCCCCGAAAGAGTGCTGCCCCCTTCGCCCACTAGAGTTTCATAGCCCATCGGCATGCCGCTGATCTCTTCGTGAATACCGGCCAGCCGAGAGGCTTCGACAAGAGCGGCAAGCGGCATATCCGGATTCATCAAAGAAATGTTCTTGCGGATTGAGCCGCTGAACAGGAAGGTATCTTGCGATACAATTCCGAATTGATTTCTCATGCTGCGGAAGTTCATCTCCCGGAGCGGGATCTGGTCGTAGAGGATCTCTCCCTCCACCTGCTGGTAGAGTCCCAGCAGAAGCATCGCCAGCGTGCTCTTGCCCGACCCGGTAGGCCCGACAAGCGCGACCTTTTGTCCCGGCTCAATCGCGAATGTAATGTCCTGCAGCACCAGGGGTGAATTGGGGTCATACTGAAAGCTGACGTTCCTGACCTGGATGGATCCGGTCAGGCGCGGCGCCTGGCGAGTTTCCTGACCTGCCTGCTCGGGCTCCGCGCCAAGAACATCGCTGACGCGTTCCAGATTCGCTCCGACCAGTTGCAGTTGATGGACGGTTGAAACCAGAGTGTTGAGCGGAGACAGAAAAGAGGAGGCCAGGGTGCTGATCGCGAGAACTGTACCAAGGCTCATTCTGCCGTCGAGCACCTGCATGGCCCCAACCCAAATCAACACCAGCGGCGACAGAGTGCGAAGCCCGCCGAGCAATGTCTCAATTAACGCCGAAAAGTAGCTGCGCTCGATCGACACGTTCATCTGTCTGAAGAACAGGTTTGACCACTGCTGGAAGGCTTTCTCTTCAGCGCCGTATGACTTAAGGGTCGCAACACCCTTCATCGCCTCGACCAGATAGCTCTGCTCCTCGGATTTCGATTCAAGCTCGCGCTGCGCAAGATCCCGAATTTGACTCCGGGTAATAAGCGCCACGAGAGCCTGCAAAGCGCCGAGAGCCAATACCACCCACCCGAACGAAGACTGAACAACAAAAATCACCAACAGGTAGACGATCACGAACGATCCGTCCAGGATGATCGAGATCGACTGGTTGGTCAGAAGCTCGCGGATAACGCTGTTACTGCTCAGTCGCATCAACAGATCCCCGCTCATTCGTTGCTGAAAGAAACTCAACGGCAGCTTGAGCAGATGGTCGAAAAACCCGAGCGCCAGGTGCGTGTCGAGTCTGCTTCGCAGTCGAATCATCAACATGCTTCGCAAATAGCTGACGATCAACTGCGCCAGCGTGAACATCAGCATGCCGGCGCCAAGGACCGTAAGCGTGTTATGGATTTGAAACGCGAGCACGTGATCCACGATTACTTTGGTGAATGCCGGCAAGAGCAGGCCAAACAGCTGCAGCAGCAGTGAAGCGGCCAGTATCTGACCGAGCACGGGGACGAAACCCGAAGACACCGCCATTTTTCGAATGTAGCTCGCCCATGGACGAGATCTCCTGCCGCGCCGCTCAAACCGCTCGCCCGGCCGTAAGCTGAGCACAACGCCGGTAAAGCTCGCGTCGAACTCCTCAGATCTCAACTTCCTGCGGCCGTTGCGGGGATCCACAATAGACGCATTGCCGTGCGACCATTTTTCGACGACCACAAAGTGATTGAATTCCCAGTGTGCGATCAGCGGCAACGGCAAGCTCTTCAAGGCTTCAGGCTCGGCAGAGTATGCTCTTACCAACAGCCCGAATTTTCTTGCTGCATTGCAAATTGCCCGTGCGGTCAGACCGTCCCGCCCCGGCATGCAAATATCCCGGCATTCCGCGACCGAGGTATCTCGCCCGAAATAGCTCAGTATCATTGCCAGACAGGCGGCGCCGCATTCCACGGCGTTCAATTGCTGGCGCACAGGCACTCGCCGCCTGATGAGCTTATCGGGAGCAAAGAGTTCTGAACGGTTCTTATGCATATCCAGCCATTTCGTCCTATAACTTCGGAGGCGCGAGCGTCAGGAGTGAAGGTACCCTGTCCGGCTCGGCCAATCGCAGCAGCTCGTAACCAATGCCGGCGAGGCCTGTAAGCAAGCCCGGCGTTTCGACTCCCGACGGAACTCCGCAAAGCCATCCGTGTGTCTTGGTGCTTTCGAGAATTGACCCGGCGATGCGATAGACGCGATCTGACAGCTCGGTATTGTCGAGGGTCAACGCTGCATCAAGCAAAAAGTCGAGGTTTCCCAAATCGCCATGGCATAGAGAATGATTCCCGCCAAAGCCTCTGGCGATCGTGGTGTTCACCGCGGCGTTTATGTCTGCCGTTATCTCCGGCGTGTCAACGTGCGCAAGCGACCTCAATCGAGCCAGCCCTGTTCCAGGAGCGCCATGGCACCACGTGACCGAAAACTTGAGTTGTGCCTGATCTGACGCTTCGGCGCCCGGCAAGTTGAAATTCCGGAAATCGGGCCAGTTCTCCTGCGATTGCGAGAAGACGCTCCTCTCGTATGAAATCGCCTCAAGAGCCACCTTCGTGAACGTTTCATCGGCGGTCCTGGCGGCCACTTCAAGCAGGGCCCACGCAATGCCCGCGGCGCCATGTGAGAATCCCGTCAGCGGTTGGGTCGCATCAACCGCCGTCGACCATCCCACTCCCACGGGCATGCTGCGAGCTGTAGAGACAAGTCGATTCGCGCAAGCTACAGCCGCTGAGAGCGACTGCTCGGATGCAGTGCAACGGTGCAGGCTAAGCAGCGCAGCGATGCATCCGGCAGCGCCGCCGATGATGTCGAGTCCCTGGTCGCGGGGAATGATCTCGACAAGGTGATCAACCAGTCCTTCGGCGTCTGCAAGCAAGCTCGGATCGCGCCATAGAGTACCGAAATGCGAAAGCGAATAGATCGCCCCACCCAGGCCGCCGAAAGCACCTATAGGGTCCTCGACTCCTTCGGCGGCCTTCCTCAGAGATAAATGGTTCTTTATCTGCTTCCGCAGATTTCCCACTATGGCACGTGCAAGATTTGTATAACGGGCTTCCCCGGTAACGGCCCCCAGGTAAGAGAGGAAGAGACCTATGCCCGTCGTGCCGCCATATAAATCATCGCCGAGCGGCAGCAAGCTCCAGGCCTTCTCTTTTATCATCGTAAGCCCCATCCACGAGACGAAATCTGCGTCGCGGATTGCCAGCATCTCCAGCCGGTCGCCAACCTCGCGCGCGGCCTCGAGGATGGAGTCACGGCCAGCAGCTGTCCGGGATTGAGCAATTCGATAGTGGACCTGGCGTTCCTGATTGTGGCCCCAATCGAGAGCGGTCATCGAACCCCTGATGAACCATTCTTGCCGCGCAAGATCGTCATCGCCCATCTGTTTGAGGCGGTGGTGGACCATCTCCAGGCTTGGTACTTCGAAGAAGTCCGGGATGACCTCTCTCTTACTGGTCCACAACGCGCGTGAGCCTGGCCGCGTAGTAAACACGGGGATGTCTCCTTGAGACAGATCGGCGTGTTCGGCTGGGATAACCTTTTCGAGGTGTGGACGGAACTCGACTTCCACCCACAACCGGTCGAGCAGGCGATCGCGATCGAGCGCGGTTCGAAGCACGTCGGGGTGGTAGCTCTCCGTGAGAATCAACCCATAAGTGCGCGTGGGCCGCAGGACGACTCGCACCTCATCCTCCGAAAATCGGGACAAGGGACTGTCATCTCGAAGGAGATCATCCCGGTATTTGCATAACAACCGATAGACCGAGGAAAAACCTTTGACGATGGATTCCAGATAGTCGCGGGCATCCACCGCGACTTCGTTGAAGGTTGCTCGATTCTGACTTCCCGGAAGCGGAATGCGTTTACGCACCAACCTCATTTCATCTGTCCCGGTCTGTTCAAACATCGGCAATGCGTGCGGCGTAAGCTGGCCCGCTGCCCCGCCAAGCCCGCTCATCTCTATCCCTTCGTCATTACCACCCGTCCACATACGCTGAGGCAGGAGGCCAACCCGCAGGACTGAATGACTCATTATTCTCGCCGCGAGGGCGAATGAACTGCCGTCCCCGAGATCCTGCGAGGGTCGCGGATGAAAGAGAGCTTCAAGGTCGATGAGATAAGGGTCTTCGCCGCAAGCCATCAAATTTTCCAGGTGAAAATCCGTGGCCTCGAGCATGTAGAGCAGCGCGAGGTATCCTCCCTGGCGTTCATAAAACCTGCGGACCTGTTCAACGGTCTCGCAGCCTCGGGTCTCGACGAATTCGACCCATCCGTGACTCGGTCGATCAATGACTCTCAGGGTTTGATATTTCGGATGATCGCCTCGTTCGTTGAGCCATTCGAGCAATTGCGAGAAGTGAACATCTACGCTCAAGGAACGCGGTTTATAGACAGCTTTGAAGCCACTGCTGAAGGTCGCAATCACAACTGAGCGGCCTTCCCGGTGCCTGTCGCCCGATCCTATGTGAAGAGAGGAGAGCAGTCCGGGCTCGGTCGCGGGCGACAACGTTTCCATAATCGAGAGCCAGTCGGCGCACAGGTGATTCAGGAACTCGAGAGTGAAGGTCACCCAGTGATCGATTGTCGCCACCAGGTGTCGTGCCAGCACAGGATATTCTTTCAGGATATTGAGAAACTCCTGGGGCTGGCGAACGCGGCGTAAGAAGTGATTGAACCGGGCTTGAGGCGTATCGCCCTCCAGAACGCCGTTCAATCGAGCGACGTTGAGTTCCAACACCATCACGCGGCTTGTTATCTTCGCGATCTCCTGGGATAGCGACGGAAGGAACAACAGATCGACTTTATCGGGATCGAATGGCAACTTAGTATATTTCTCTTGAATCTCCCGAATGCCTGTGATGACCCTGTTTCGAGCCCAGGAGAGCAGAAAATCCTGGCCCTCTGCCTGGTGTTGCTCGACGTGGTGTTCGCCAGCCTCTTGCTGAGCCTCGAGCGAAACCTGGCTGAAACTGTGAAACGCCGTTTCAAGCTTGATCAGCCAATCCGGGCGGACGGTTGAAGAGCGATGTATGACATCGGGCCGTGCGCTCAGAAGCTGCAAAAACTCGCCTTCGTTAAGGTGTTCCGTTTCCAGCCGCGCGACGAAATGATCATCGATTGTGAAAGGGCGTTGTGACCGCCAACGTTGAAGCAGACGAGTAGCGCGATTGAGGTTTTCACCGGCGGTCTCTTGAGGAAACTGAGACAAACGCATCAGCGCAGCGCGCTCGCTCAGAGTCAATGCATTGAACCAGACGGGATCTTCAAACCCATTCTGTTGCAAGTTGGTCGACATGGTGAGCTAAGCCTCCTTCAACGTTGTTGGTCTTTCGAAACACCACAAGCTCTGCTCCCGCACCTAAGCGATCCGTATCGGGCTGATGGGGCAGTAATCGAACACTGAAGTGCAGATGGCGAACGGGATGGTTTCACAGGCGAAATTGTCAGTCGGGCAAGGGCCGAGGCACGAACAGACCCAGACGCTGCCGGTCCCGCCTGCTGCTTCGCCGAGGGCTGAATCCGGCAACTCTATAAGTCCGGCGGGGTGTTCGGGAATGTTCTCCCTTTCAGCCTCGCTCAAACTCAGCCGATAATCCTCGTCCTTCCAGGCGCGAATAGTATCTGCGTGTGACATACAAGACTCCTTTCGTTGATCTCCGATTCCCGAACGAGAGCCGCTCGGATGTTCTGAGCTGCAAAGCGCCGATCAGTCGAAGACCACAGTGGATAACGGGCAGAGGTCCTCACCGCCCGTGCAAGGCGCCCAGCATCCGGTGCACACCTGGAAGAACTGTGAATTGCAGCCGCCAACCCACGAGCAGAAGAACTGAAATGACATAACGGGCGGATATTGCTCGCCTCCGGCAACCAGCCCGAGCTCGCCGTCGGAGATCTCAGTGAGCCCGGCTGGATTGGTCGGCAGCATCCTACGCTCAGCTTCGCTCAGGCCCATGCGGTAATCTTCATCTTTCCAGGCGCGGATAATTTCCGGGTTACACATACACACGTCCTCCTTCGTTTTGTTTGTTTGTTCTTTCTTTGAAGGGGATTTCTCCCGAAGCAAACAGCTCAGTTCCTCAGCTCAGATTTCCCGGCGTGAGCCGCCGGGAAGTCTGAGCTGGCGGACCCTGCCGCCTGTGTCATGGCTTAATAATCCACTGGGAACAACGGGCAGTAGAACGGACCGCCAGTGCAAGGCGCCCAGTCTCCGCTGCATATCCCGTAGAACTCCGACTGGCAGCCGCCAAAGCAAGAGCAGACACCAGGGAACGACATCCCCCCGGCTTCTAAGCCTCCGGCAACCGCACCCAGCTCGCTGTCGGATATGTCAATGAGACCAGCCGGATTGGTTGGTAGCATCCTCCGCTCAGCTTCGCTCAGGCTCATGCGGTAATCTTCATCTTTCCAGGCGCGGATAACATCTAGTCTACACATACACACTTCCTCCTTTGTTTTTTGATTGTTTATTTGACGGGATTTCTCCCAAAGCAGACAGCTCGCCTTCTAGATTCACACCTACAACATCTCTCCTTCGTTCTGTTTTTTGTTCTTTATTTGAAGGAGTCTCTCCCGGAGCGAACCGCTCAGCGGCCACATAGGGAAACCGCTCGAAGAACTCACCTTTGCGAGCGTGAGACGCTCGAACCAAACCTGAACAGGCAGGCGGCCTGGTAGCTTCCAGCTCGTCGGCCGGTTGCAGGGCGCGCGCCCTCAGCGAAAACAACGAGAGTACCGATTTGGAATCAGTTTGGATCCAGGCATCGATGGAACTGCCATAGTCGAGCAGCGATGCGCTTGATGGTGAGGAGACTAGCCGAGCCAACGCTACAGCCTTAGGCTCGACGATGTTTGAGAACGGGATGCCTGGACCAAATCTCTTCTGTGCATCTTCGGGACTGAGGACTTCAGACTCTACGGCAAAAATCTCTGCTATGAAATTATGAGGAGCCGCGTTGAGTTTGAAGACCACATTCTGCCCCACGCGTAACTTGTTGAGTTGATCGGCAGGAACGAATATGACAATTATGGTCGACGCTGTTGTCTCGTTTGGCGAGGCGTCCGCGTTGGTGGCAACAGCTACTGCCCGAGTGTAGACCGGTATCTCGGTGAGCCACGTAGTGACTCCGAAGAACACAACCAGCACCAGTAGCGCCCACAGAAGATAGAGTGACCGAGGAGTGACCAGCGTGCTTGAGGTTGGTTGCTGTTCGCGATCCGAGTACGACCTCAAGGCCTTCGATCGAAATATCGATTTCTTCTCGCTCGACACCTCGATGGTTGACGCAACTCTGCTCACACTGTGAAACATATCTCTCCCGTCTCAGCAGTCATTGGGCGCTGAAGATGAATATCAGGTTGCAGATTCTTTTCAGACTACAACCATGAGAAGAGACGCATCATAAATCGCGAGTATTGGCCCATCAGCAGGCCAATACTCGCGCAAGAATGCCGGCCCTTTTTATCTAAGAGTCTTCTTTGTTCATTCGTTGAAATATAGATGCGGAGGGAAAACTATATTGCCACAGAGAAAAAAATTGTGAATTCTTTTTCAGAGTATGAACGCGACTGGCGTCGCATGCATATTTCATTTTGTACTGGGTTTATTTCAGCCTTTGGCGAGCGTAAGCGCGATTGTGACAAATGAACGAGCAATGCGGGTTTGCGTTTCATCGCTGCGGGCGGCGGCCAACGCAGGCCACGTCAGCACGATGGATGCTTGTCGCAAGAACTCTCGTCGCGCTTGTTTTCTGACCACTTACTTCGGCGCTTTCTTTTCGTAGGTTTCGTTCAATCCAGGCATGAAGTAGGGCCCGCCCGGAGCCATGCGTCCCTTGAGAAAAATGACGTGCGTGGAAATCGTCAGGCTTTGGCGCAGGTCGAGGGCGGTTTTGCATTTCACCCAATCGGGGCCGTTGCCGCCGTGCAGCACCGCGTCGCGCGACGCCTTCCAATGCTCGATGCCGGCGTAGCGAGTGGAGAGATAGACTTCGTCGTAATCCTTGCTGGCGGGCGGCGCTCCGTCGACGCCTTCGGGGGTGATGACCTGCCACATCCCGATCACACGCGAACCGAGCTTTTCAAAATACGGCCAGACACCTTCGACGCTGGCTTTCAGGAACTGATCGAACGTGCCTTTCTTGATCTTGAAGTAGCGTAGCGTGACAATTTCTTCGCCCGGTTGTGCGACATCATTGCGCACGGGCCGCGGCGTATCCTGTTCCCTGGTTTGATTGAGACCTCCGCGAAACTGTTTGTCCTGTGGTGTCTTGTTCTCTTGCGCGGCAACCAGAGTTAAACCGCCCATCATCAGCCAGCTCAAGCCAAGCAAGACCAGCCTTCGCCCACAGTAATGAATTTGATCGAACATACGCGCCTCCAACCGAGAGTAGACTTGCTGAATGATGACGGCGATCTTGAATAATCCGAAGCAATGATAGAAGAGCATGAGGTCAATGCTCAATCCCTCTTCGTGCCGCGGTGAGCAGCAGGATTTGCACAGACGGCAGGGACAACTGCGGTCGGTGCCGTCCGCGGTCATGGAGGTGTCAATGGGACGACGCTGCCGCGACCCTTGAGTCCAGGTTTAGTTGCACCCCTTCGTGACGGGAATCACGTTTCTTGCATTAAACCCTGGTCGGTTCGCGTCTCTAAGTCATGAGCACCAATGGGTGTAAGCGGAGGCTGAGTAAGCACAGGAGTCTCCTGGAGCGTTCCCGAAAAGCCACCCCTGCATTCCTCCTGAGTCTCGCGGATAAACGTCTGGCGAGTATGCCCCTCCTGAAAGGCAATGCGTCCCCCCAAAGGAGCTACGTTATGAGTCAGCTACTTCCTCCTTACCACTTCATTCTCGATAAACTGAGCGGCAGCAGGGTCATTCCCTTTCTCGGCGCCGGTGCCTCGCTGGGCGGTCGCCTGCCGGGTGCGACGTGGAAAAAGGGAGTAAAGGACTTTCTCCCGACGGCCTTCGAACTGGCAGGCTACCTGGCAGATACCACCGAGTTCCCCGGCGGCGAAATAAGAGAGCTGACGAAAGTGGCCCAGTACTACAGCGTGGTCGGCGGTCGAGGGGCTTTGAACGAGGAACTGCACAGTATCTTCAACTGCGATTACCAGATGACCTCGCTTCATACTTTCCTGGCTCGCATCCCCGGGCCGCTACTGATTGTCACCACCAACTACGATGATCTGATCGAGCGAGCCCTCGACGAAGAGAACCGCAGGCTAGGCGATGCCGCGCGGCCTTATGATGTTGTGATTCACACCACGGACGCCGGAAGCGGCGACCGACTGCTGCTGTGGTCGTATGGAGCCTCGGAGCCGCGCGAGGTCAGTCCAAATAAATTGGACCTCGAGCTTGGAGATAGGTCAATCGTGTACAAGATGCATGGCGCGGTTGATCGGAAACAGGCGTGCCGCGACCAATACGTCATCACCGAGGATGACTACATAGACTTTCTGGCGCGCATGACGAAAAACAAAGCCATTCCGGCGATCTTCGCCGAGCCGTTTCAGTCGCGCCACTTCCTGTTCCTCGGATACGGGCTGAACGACTGGAACCTGCGCGTCGTTCTGAACCGGATAGAAAAGGACTTGCGCCGGCCCAAGGGCATCAGATCGTGGGCAATCCAATACCAGCCGCGCCCGCTCGAGAGGCGTTTTTGGCAGGAGCGCGGCGTCGAAGTCTACGACCAGCTACTCGACGAGTTCGTCGCTCAACTGGCCTGTCGCTAAGGGCGAAGGGTGCAATGATGAAGCGCCAGCAACCGGAGGGTTACCTCATGTCAACCTCAACAAGCATGCCATCCTCAGGAAGCCTTCGCCGTTCACCGTACCAGGGTTTGATCCCCTACGGCGAAGACGACGCTCCCTATTTCTTCGGTCGCGAGAAAGAGGCGCGCCTGATCGCCGCCAATCTCTTCGCCTCACCGCTGACGCTCCTCTACGGCGCAAGCGGCGTAGGCAAGTCTTCGGTGTTGCGCGCGGGCGTCGCGCACCAGTTGCGCCGGCGTGACGACCTGCTGGTAGTTGTCTTCAATTCGTGGCAGCGCAATCCGGTCGGCGATCTCATGCAGGCTGTCGCCGCCGCCGCGGATCTCGCCGACCACAATGGCGGCGACACGACGATGCACCGTCCGACTCGGGACCCCCGGGCGTCATTGGTTGAATTCCTTGCAACCTGCGCTGAACGACTTAATCGCCGCCTGATGATCATTCTCGACCAGTTCGAAGAGTATTTCCTGTATCACGCACAGAACGAGGAGTTCGCCACCGAGTTTCCAAAGGCGGTGAGGCAGTCGGATGCGCCGGTGAGTTTCCTTATCTCGATCCGTGAGGATTTCTACGCCAAGCTGGACCGATTCGAAGGCACTGTCCCGGCGCTTTACGACAACTACCTGCGCCTCGAACACCTCGATCGGGAAGCAGCTCAAGTGGCAATCGAAAAGCCGATCGAACAATACAACCGCCGATACGCAAAAGCGGCCAGGCCATTCAGTATCGAACCGGAACTGGTTGAAGCCGTGTTAAGACAGGTGGAAACGGGACAGGTCATCCTTGGGGAATCCGGGCGTGGTGTAGTCGAGGCAACAAAGTCGCACGAGGATGCCGAGGCGCGGATTGAGACGCCCTTCCTCCAACTGGTAATGACGCGCCTTTGGGATGAAGAGGTCGGCGAGCGTTCCCATAACCTGCGGCTGCAGACTCTGAGCCATCTGGGCGGGGCAGAGAACATTGTTCGGAGTCACCTGGACGCCGTGATGAGCGCGCTTCTGCCGCGCGAACAGGAGATCGCCGCAAGTGTTTTTCACTATCTGGTTACCCCATCCGGCACGAAGATCGCCTACAGTGCGAGCGACCTGGCCGGCTCAGCGGAGCTGGATGAACCCGAGGTAGTTAGCGTCCTGGAAAGACTGTCGAACGGCGACATCCGCATCCTGCGTCCGGTTGACCCTCCGATCGACCGCCCGACCGCGCTCCGCTACGAAATCTTCCACGATGTGCTGGCACCCGCGATCCTGACCTGGCGAACAGGATACGTTCAGGCGCAGGAGCGCGCCGAGGCCCAGCGCCGAGCGGAGGAACAGCAGCGAGAAGCAGAGGAACAGGCTCGCGCCGGGGAGCAAACGAGGGTGGCCGGCCGCCTTCGCCGCTTGTCCGTGGCTCTGGCAGGGGTGACCTTGCTGGTCCTGGGCTTCGCTGCCTACGCAATGACTCTGAGAGCTCAGGCGCTCGCCAGTGCAGAGAAAGCCAACCATGCCAGGAATGATGCCGTAGCCGCGGCAGAAGAGGCTGACAAGCAAAAGGCAACGGCCGAAAAACAAAGCAAGCGGGCCGATCATGAGAAGGTAATTGCCGAAGGAAAGGCAACTGAAGCAGAGAACGCCAGAGCCGAGGCCGATGCTCAACGAGGCATCGCCATCGCCGAAGGAGAGTGGGCTAACCATGAGGCCGCCATTGCAACATGCCGCGAACTGACCGCGGCCGCCGCCGGCAATCTGAATTCAGACCCGGAGTTGAGCGTCTTGCTGGGGATCGAAGCCCTCTCGAAACTCTCAGGACATCCGGTACGTGAGACCAATGAAAAGGAAGCAAAGAGCCTCCTCCACCAGGCCATACAGACGTCAAGAGTACGGCTGACGCTGCCCGTCGGTCAGTCAGAGAACCCAGATCTTGCCAACACTGCCCCCATTGATGTGCACTTCAGCTCCGATGAGAAGCGCGTGGTGATAGTAAGCCGAAACGGCATGGCGACGGTTTGGGACGCGGTGACCGGTAAGAAATCGCTCGTGCTGTCCGGGGTCCTTGAGCAAGTCGCCGTGACAGCCTTTAGCCCGGATGGCTCCTGGTTCGCTGCCGCCGGCCCCGGCCCTGCCGACAAGAGCAGTGCCGACAAGAGCAGTCCGGCCTCGCGAACCAAAGTTCTGTTGTGGGATCTCTCAACTGGAAAACACATCAACGTGGCGTGCGATAGCCGACTGGGGCGGATCTGGAATCTTTCCTTTATCAATGCGGGAACGCTGGTGGTTGGCGGTGAGGCTGGACATACTGATAGCGAAACCGGTTCGGTGACTCTTCAGCTGTGGGATATCGCAAAGGATCGCTCGATCGAGTTCTATGACTTGAACAACGGTTCCGCTACAACATCACCTAACCGGGTTGCGTTCAGTTCAGATGCGAAACGCATACTGACTCATGGTGAAAGTGACGAGGCCACGGTATGGGAAGCGGCGTCTCGTCGGGTGTTATGGACCACAAAAGCAACAACAGACGTTGCTCTGAGTCCAGATGGAAAACTGGTTGCGGGGGTCATGCCCATCGGCCATGGTGTTGAGTTAAAGGTGTGGGAGGTCGATTCCGGCCAAGAGGTTCGCAGTTTTTGCTCGCCGGAATGCGGCGGATGCCCGGGACTCTTTGAGAAGCCTGCTTTCAGCCCGGACGGAAAGAACCTGGCAGCCTCGGCCAGTGAGAGCGGGATTGTAAGATTATGGCAGGTCGCCTCCGGGCGGGCACTAATCACCACCTCCGGCTTTTACTCCCGCAACGAGGTTGCTCTTGCGACGACGACGTTTAGCCTGAACGGGAGACGGAGGCTTCAACATCCAACATTTAGCTTTAGCGCCGATGGCAGGCTGTTTGCGGCGTACAGCGGCTTCGGCACGGTGAAGGTGTGGAGTGCCTCGTCTGGCACTGAGTACTCCACCGTAGCCGGCAACAAAGGCTTCGTCACGTGTATGGCCTTCAGCCCAAGTGGTCAACACCTCATCACTGGCAGCGAGGATGGAATGGCGAGAGTCTGGGATACTTCGCGTTCGCACGAGGTATTCACGATATCCAAACTTGGCAATGTACCTGGTGCCG
>DASYSA010000618.1:0-6433 GCA_036003885.1 Blastocatellia bacterium
AAGATCAAACTGAACCCGGTGCGAGACTTGATCGAAGGCCTTCGCGTCGTTTTGATCGACGATTCGATCGTTCGCGGGACAACTTCGAAGAAGATCGTTCAGATGGTGCGTAATGCCGGCGCCCGCGAAGTGCACGTTCGCATAAGCTGTCCTCCGACCGTCGCCCCGTGCTTCTTCGGCGTTGACACTCCGACACGAGATGAATTGATTGCGGCCAACCTGACGGTCGAGGAGATCGCTCGATTCATAGAGGCAGACAGTTTAGGGTACTTGAGCATGGACGGCTTGCTGGGTGCCTGCGGCGATCCGCTGGGTGCGCGACACTGCACCGCGTGCTATACGAACGACTATCCAATACGTGTTACGTCGGGCGCGCGAACCAAGACCGAACGCGAAGAGGGCGCTCTGTCCCGTGACAGCGTCTGGCCTCGCGCCTGACGTGACGTTCGAGGATGAAAAGAAACTCCATACGTAACCTCGTTCTTGCGCTCGTCGTGCTGGCGATCGCGGTCGGGGTCTACCTCAACAGCAGGCGGCGGGCGCCTGAGCCCGGACCCGGACCGGCACCGGGCAAACTGATCGCGCGCTTCCTCGACGTCGGCCAGGGAGACGCTGAGCTCATCCACTTACCAGATGGCGAAACGATCCTGATCGACTCCGGTGACCGAGGCGCGCCCACCGATGAACTGCTCACCAGGTATGGAGTCAGCAATATCGACCTGATAATCGCGACCCATCCACACGCCGACCATATTGGCGATATGCGCGAGGTGATGCGCCAGTTCAAAGTGACGGAGTTCTGGGACGCAGGCTTTCCCTATTCGACGAAGACCTACACCGACCTTCTTCAGGATATCAAGGATCGCGGAATCAAGTTCTCAACTCCGAAGCAGGGAGAGTCCCGGAGATTTGGAGAGGTGTTGCTCGAGGTGCTGCATCCGGCGCTCGTACTGCCTGACAACAATCCCAACAACGCTTCGGTGGTCGTCAGGCTTACATTCGGCAGCAAGCGTCTTTTATTCACGGGCGACACCGAGGTCGAGTCATGGAACCAGATGCTGTCGGGTGAGAAGGATAGTCTCACCGCCGATCTGCTGAAGGCCGCACACCACGGCAGCAGCAACGGCACAATTGAAGCCGTGCTGAACGCGGTCCGTCCGTCGATCTACACGATTAGCTGCGCGACCGGGAACGATTTTCACCACCCGCACCCGAGCGTCATGAGTTTGCTCGACCGGCATAAGGAGATCGCGGTGTATAGAACCGATCTTCAGGGCACAATCACAGCGATTTGTGATGGGAACACGATCGAGATGCAGACTGAGAAGCCGGTGGCTGCGAATCGGCTCTACTTGACTGGGGATGAAGTGGCGGGTAAGGTGGCCAGCGACGCATCAGTCAAGAAGGCGCTAACCAAACAGCGTGGCGCCGGGAACACGCGATGAATCGAGAGCCGGCTTTGAAGATCGTTGTCGATCGCATCGAAGGCGATACGGCTGTGCTGGTCCTTTATGACAACGATAAGGTGAGGTTCAACATGCCGGTCGAGTGTTTGCCCGAGGGGACGCGTGGCGGCGACCATCTAAGATTGTCCTTCACGCAAGACATCGAGAGCCGGGAGGCTGAAAAGAAGAAGGCTGAACGGCTGCTCGAGGACCTCAAGGCGCGGTCGAGGCCTAAAGGCCGGTAAACGCCGGTGTGCGTAAACATGAACCTTATATACAAACAAATACCATGACAGAAGAGTTCAGCTACCGAGACGCAGGCGTTGATATCGACGCTGCTAACGACGCCAAGTCTCGTATACGTAGACTCGCGCGCGAAACCTTCACGCCGAACGTGATGACTGAAATAGGCTCTTTCGGAGGAATGTTCCGAGCCGACTTCGGCCAGATGCATGAGCCTGTGCTGGTGTCGTCGGCCGACGGCGTCGGCACCAAGTTGCGTGTCGCTTTCATGACCGGCATTCATAACACCGTCGGCCGCGATCTGGTGGGCCACTGCGTAAATGACATTCTGGTGCAGGGTGCGCGGCCGCTGTTTTTCCTGGACTACATTGCCTCCGGAAAGATGGTGCCCGAAACTGTAGCTCAGATAGTCGAAGGTCTTGCAGACGGATGCAAGGAAGCCGGTTGCGCGTTGATCGGGGGCGAGACCGCCGAGATGCCGGGCTTTTATGCTGACGGCGAGTACGACGTCGCGGGGTTTATCGTGGGTGTCGTCGACCGCCGGCACATCATTGATGGCTCCCGGATACAAACGGGCGACCTGCTGATCGGGTTGCCTTCGGTCGGCTTGCACACGAACGGCTACAGCCTCGCGCGCAAGTTGTTTTTTGAAGTCGCTGGCTACTCCCCGAATACCTTCGTGGATGAGTTGGGCTGCACTGTAGGGGAGGAATTGCTGAAGCCGCATCCCAGTTACCTTCGCGCTCTCGATGGACTGCTGGAATCGGGGATTATTAGAGGGCTTGTGCACATAACTGGAGGAGGCCTACTTGAAAATCCCCCGCGCATATTGCCGGAAGGAACGTCAGCCGAGATTAACGCAGGCTCGTGGCCCGCGTTGCCTGTCTTCGATCTGCTTGCGCGTCTCGGAAAGGTTCCTGATGGCGAGATGTACCGCACCTTCAATATGGGGATTGGGATGGTCATCGTGGTGGCGGCATCAGACGCGGGCGCAATACGCTCGCATCTTGAGCAGCAGGGGACGAAACACTACGATATCGGAAGGATTGTTGAAGGGGACGGGTCGGTCTCGATCGGGCCCCGCCAGGGTGTCAGGTAAAGAAGCGGCAGAAGCATGTTAGGAAAGGCGGAGCGAAGGGCGATGGCACAGTGTCCGAAATGCGGAATAGGACTTGAGCAGGGCGTCAAGTTTTGCCGCAACTGTGGGATGCCTATGCGAGTGACCGATGAGGAAGCGGGCACGCTTCCATTGCCGCCAGAGACTCAACGAACTCCCGAGATGACGCGTCCTACTGTTCCAGTCACGCCGACGCCAACAGCGCCGCAGCAGCCAGGCGGTCCGACGTACGTTCCTCCAATGAACTACTATCCAATTCCCCGGCCGGAGGCCTACGTGCCGCCTCCCGTCGTCGGAGTGCAGACGAAGATCAGGCTTGGAGACTGGCTGTCGGGAGGGTGGCAGGTATACAAAGAGAACTGGCTACTGATGTCGCTGGCAACGCTTTTGGGTTCGTTTCTGGGTTCGGTGACGTTGGGCATTCTGGCCGGTCCATTGCTAATGGGCCTCTATCGCATTGCGCTCAAGACGATGCGTGGTGAGCGGCCTGAGATGGGCGACCTGTTCAATTGGGAGGGCCGGTTTCTGCATGCGTTTCTCCTGGCCTTGATATGCGCGCTCGTCTATGGCGGCGTGGCGAGCATAGGCCACAACTCGTCCGTGGGTACCCTGTTAGGACTGGTAGCAACCCCATTCCTGACGATGATCCTGGCTCTTGCGATGCCGTTCATACTCGAGCGCAAGGTCGATGTCCTGGCCGCGATCAACGAGGTCGGGCGACTTGTCTTCTCGCGCGACACCTTGATGTGGTGGATCGTAGGCCTGGTATTCTCGGGCCTCATCACTCTTGGGTTCTTTGGATGTGGGGTGGGTGTATTTCTCACAGTGCCCTGGATCGTCAGCTCGGCGGCCGTCGCTTATCGCGACATTTATGGGATCGACGACCCGAACCGAACGTTGCATTGATTGAGCTGCAGGCCGCGCGCTTAATGTTACAGATCTCAAGTTCACTTAGAGAGGATGAATAATACTCCGATGTCGAGTACAGAACTTCCAGGTGCGCGGTTTGGAGATTGGATAAGCGAAGGGTGGAAGATGTTCACGGAGCAATGGAAGGCATGGGTGCTCCTGGCGCTCGGATACTTCTTGGTGATGCTGGTGCCCAGCATTGCTGTGATGTTTGCGGTTTTTTCAGCGGCTTTCGCGAGCGCAGCAACCCAGGCCGGGCCCTATGGTCGCTCTGCGCCACCCACCCTTCCGTTTTTCATTGTGATTATGGTGATGATGTTGTCCCTGGTTGTTCTGCTTCCTCTCTCAGCCTACTTCAAAGGAGGAATGTACAAGAGTGCATTCAAGCAGCTTCGAGGCGGGCGGCTCGAGTTTCGCGACCTCTTTTCGGCCGGCGACTGCTTTCTTCCACTGCTGGGTGAGACGATTCTGGTCGGCCTGGTGGTCTTAATTGGGACGATGTTCTGTATTATTCCGGGCTTCGTTGCCGCCGGTCTTTTGATGTTTGCCGCGCCTTTGTGCGTTGAGCGCAAGATGGGTGTGATCGAAGCGATGCGAGCGAGCTATGAGATGACCAAGCAGAACATTCTGATCTTCACTCTGTTTGCATTCATCCTGCAGTTAATCGTATCGGCGGGAACCTACATCTGCTACGTTGGAGTGCTGGCAACCTATCCGCTGATGTTCACTATGGCGGCGGTTGCGTATCGAGACTGCTTCGGCTTGTCCGGCGCCCACAGCTTTCGAGGGCTCCAGGCATCCTCTATTCCTCCATATGCGACTTCTAATCAGTATGAGCCGCCGCAGCCTCAGAGCGAGCCCATGAGGCCCCCTGTTCCTCCATCTGCGACTTTCTATACGTATGAGCCGGCGCCGCCTCCGGTCGAGTCTACGGAGTCCCCCGTTTCCTCATATCCTCCTGGTCCGCCTGAGCCTCCACCGCGACCTCCCGAGCCTCAGGGCACAGCCTGCCCTGGCTGTCAGACGGAGCTTCCCTCCACTGCAACTTTTTGCTTTCGATGTGGAACGAAAGTACGTCCGTGATAGCTGTGCCCTTTTTCTTGTAGTACGGTGATCCGGTTTGATAGATTCGGTCGCAGAATGAGCATAGAAGACGCGAGACCGCGTGTCGCTGTCATAGGCGCGGGCTATTGGGGTGTCAACCACGTTCGCAATTTTCACGAGCTCGGCGCGCTCGAAACGGTCTGCGACTCGAGCCAGGAATCACTCTCCAGGATTGCCTCCCAATACCAGGGAGTTCGAATCGAGCCCGACTTTGAAAGAGTCCTCGGCGATCCGAGCATTCGCGGGCTGGTCATAGCGACCCCCGCCGAGACTCACTGCCGTCTGGCGTCGGCCGCTCTTGAAGCCGGCAAAGATGTTCTGGTCGAGAAACCTCTCACTCTGGACGTGAATGAGGGCCGGCGGTTGGTAGAACTGGCACGCAAGTGTAACCGGATACTCATGGTCGGACACCTGCTCGAATATCATCCGGCGGTGATAAGGCTGAGAGCGCTGATCTCATCAGGAGCGCTGGGCGAACTGCGCTATATCTATTCGAGCCGGCTCAACCTGGGCAAAGTTCGAAGGGAAGAGAACATACTCTGGAGCTTTGCCCCGCACGACATCGCGATCATCCTGCGCCTGGTCGGAGCCGCGCCCACGCGAGTAGCGGCTACCGGCGGGACTTACCTGCAGCCGCGCATAGCCGACGTCACTATGACTAACCTTGAATTCAAGACAGGTGTGCGCGCGCACATATTTGTCAGCTGGCTGCATCCTTACAAGGAGCAGAGGCTGGTCGTCGTCGGATCGCGGCGGATGGTAGTCTTCGACGACGTTCGCAAGGAGGGTAAACTCACCGTCTACGATCAAGGCATTGAATTTGTGAACGGCGAGGCAGTAACCCGGAAGAACGACGGGGTCGAAGAATCGATTGAGAACTCTGAGCCTCTTCGTGAGGAGTGCCTTCACTTCTTGCGGTGCATCGAGACGCGGCAGCAACCTTTGACTGATGGGGAGAGCGGACTGCAGGTATTGCGCGTGCTTGACGCGGCTGAGCAGTCGCTCTCGAGAGGCGGAGTGCCGGTTGATCTGGCGGTCTCCTCAGGCTGAGTGATAATGAAGAGACACGGCCACTACTCACCGACACCAGGAAGATCATGACCAGGAATTATTTCGTACACGAATCGAGTTACGTCGACGAGCCATGCGAGATCGGCGAAGGGACCAGGATATGGCATTTTTCTCATGTCATGAGCGGCTCAAAGGTCGGAAGCCGCTGCAACATCGGACAGAACGTGGTCATCTCGCCAGAGGTTCGGATCGGCGACAACGTCAAGATACAGAACAACGTTTCGATATACACCGGGGTCGAGCTTGAAGACGACGTTTTCTGCGGCCCATCGATGGTCTTTACCAACGTCGTCAATCCGCGAAGCCACGTGCCTCGAAAAGAGGAGTATCAACGGACTCTGGTCAAGCAGGGGGCGTCCATAGGCGCTAATGCAACGGTTGTGTGCGGGCACACGATTGGACGCTACTCGTTCATTGGCGCGGGTGCGGTTGTCACTCGCGACGTACCTGACTTTGCGCTTGTTGTTGGAAACCCGGGACGCATCGCCGGTTGGATGTGCCAGTGCGGGATCAAGCTCGGTCTTTCACGTGATCCTCACCAGGA
>DASYSA010000619.1:0-13267 GCA_036003885.1 Blastocatellia bacterium
AATCGTGTTCAACGGCGAGGTTTATAACCACCATTCGCTACGACGTGAACTTGAGCAGCGGGGTCATCGCTTTCGGTCCGTAAGTGATACGGAAGTTGTGCTCCATGCATTTTTGGAATGGGATACTCAGTGTTTCCGGCATCTGAGAGGCATGTTCGCCATCGCTCTACTATCGAAATCCGCCGGAAGACTCGTTCTGGCTAGAGACCGAATGGGTATCAAGCCACTCTACTTCTGTCGGCGCGGGTCAAACCTGTATTTCGGCTCCGAGTTGAAAGCGATCCTCGAGCATGAAGAGGTTAGCCCCATCCTTGATTTGATCGCTCTCCAGGAGTATCTGTCCTTTAATTATGTTCCGAGTGAGCGGACTCTGGTTGAGGGCATCCAGAAACTGCCCCCGGGTCATTTGCTCGAATGGCGCAACGGAGAAATGCACACGGAAGCCTGGTGGAGACTGGAGTCCACTCCGCGCAACAACGTGGACCTGAACAGCGCGAAAGAAGAATTGGATACGCTAATGAAGGAGGCCATTCGCGAACAGCTTGTTTCCGATGTTCCCCTCGGAATCTGGGCCAGTGGCGGACTTGATTCTTCGGCTATTCTTCATTATGCCGCCGAGGCAATCCCCGGCCGTTTGAAGACTTTTTCGATTTCGTTTGACAGCCGGTGTTGCGATGAAAGCACCTATTGCCGCGAAATAGCCGCCATCTATGGAACCGAGCACCATGAGTTCAAGCTTACTCCTGATGTTGACTTGCGAGACGCTATCGACGACTTCGCCTGGCATTCAGATGATCCTTGTGCAGACGCAGGAGCCGTCCCGGTCTGGTTTCTCTCCCGCATGAGCCGCAGGCATGTGACTGTTGCGCTTTCCGGTGACGGCGCAGATGAGTTGTTCGGAGGTTACATAACATATCAGGCGGATAACTGGGCTCGTTACCTGCGCCGTATTCCTGTTCCACTCAGGCGGCTGGGCCTTTTGGCCCTGGAGCGCTGTTGGCCCGTATCGGATAAGAAGATCAGCACGGAGTACAAACTGAAACGCTGGCTTGAGGGGTCTTTCTTGCCGTCTAATGAGGCTCATTTTTTCTGGAACGGCACCTTTTCGAGGGAACAGAGAAAGATGCTGTTGCCGGGACAGCACGGATTCTCCTTCGCCGACCTGCTCCCTGCAATCCCGGACACCGGCGGCGAGGATTTGAACCGCTACCTGCTGCTCGATCAGAAGTACTATCTCCAGTCTGACATATTGAACAAGTTGGACCGGATGAGCATGGCGCATGCCCTCGAGGTTCGTCCGCCATACCTTGACCATCGCATAGTAGAATTTGCTGCGTCGCTGCCGCAGCAGTACAAAGTGCGCGGCTTCACTCTGAAATACATCTTGAAGGAATTGATGCATGGCAAGCTTCCGGATCGGATAGTTAGACGCAAGAAGATGGGGCTCGATATACCCATTCACCAGTGGTTTCGTGGACCTCTTCGTACACTGCTTCAAGAAATTCTGTCGCCCGCAGCCCTGGAATCAGTAGGGATATTTGATTCATCTTTTGTTCAACGTTTGATCCGTGATCATTTGGATAGACGTGTCAATGCCGGGTACCACTTATGGGGTATGTTAAATCTGGTGATCTGGATGAAAAGGTGGAAGGTGCAGGTGCCCACGATCCCGGTCATTTCACGCTCCGAGGCCTTCGCCATCAGTTAATAGTCATCACCTTTGCGGGTGTAATTTTCTTTGGTTGCATTTTCAGCCCGCCATCGCTGATGGACGATGTGGATTCTGTTCAGGCACAGATTGCGCGGAATATGCTGCAATCGGGAGACTGGGTCACTGCCCGTCTCGACGGCGTGCCCTATCTCGAAAAGGCGCCGCTTATCTATTGGATGATGGCGGTCTCTTATGCGCTCTTCGGGGTCCATGACTGGTCGGCGCGAATACCACTGGCTTTGTTCTCGGTCCTGCTCTGCTGGCTGGTACAACGGTTCGGAGAGTGGGCTTTCGGCAAAAAGGCCGGGATGTACGCCGGACTGTGCCTCGCAACGTGTGTCGGCCTCTTCCTGTTCACCCGTATCCTGATTCCGGACTGCATACTGACCCTGGCAGTGACGGCATCGATGTACTCTCTGCTTCGCCTTCTCGATGACGACCGCTCGATCGTTTGGCCGTTGTCATTCTGGACCAGTATGGCGGTCGGAGTGTTGTTGAAAGGCCTGATCGGCGTCGTCTTTCCTGTCGCTATCACGATCACCTACCTGATAGCAACGCAGCAATTCTTCCGGCGCAAGACCTGGAGGAGTCTTCGGCCGGTGACTGGAATACTCTTATTCCTCGCGATTGCTGCCCCCTGGCATGTCCTCGCTACTATGCGGAATCCCCCGCTGTTTGATTTCGCCCTGCACAGCGAGTCTGGTTCATACAGGGGATTCTTCTGGTTTTACTTTATCAACGAGCATGTCCTGCGCTTTTTGAACAGGCGATACCCACGCGATTACAACACTGTGCCACTCGTTTTGTTCTGGCTTTTTCATTTGCTCTGGTTATGTCCCTGGAGCGTTTACATTCCTGCGGTATTCAGGCTGGATTATCGATCGGCAACGCTCGCTTCCCGAGCGCGCTTGCTCGCCGTGGGCTGGATCGGAGTTGTCTTGATATTCTTTTCGCTGTCCACGACTCAGGAATATTATTCGCTCCCCTGTTACCCCGCCCTGGCCCTGTTGATTGGTTCCGCTCTGTCATCGAATCATAAAATGCTTCTCATAAGCACACGAACGGCCGCCGCAATTACGAGCGTAGCCCTGGTCATGATTGTTTCAATTCTATATCTCGTCAGGAACGTGCCTGCCCCGGGTGACATCGCTTCCGCGCTGACGCAGCACCCGGAAGTCTATAGCTTTTCGCTTGGACATATGACCGACCTCACTTTCAACTCGTTTGCCTACCTCCGATTGCCTCTCGCGGTTGCCGCTGTGGCCTTTGCGATCGGGACGTTTGGAACATGGCGATGGACGGGACCGAGGGCGATATTCAGCCTCGCGATAATGATGATGTTATTTTTTCATGCCGCGCGAATGGCGCTTGTTGTCTTCGATCCGTACCTGTCTTCCCGCCCGTTGGCCGAATCGCTGCTCGAATCGCCAGAGGGTCAGCTCATTGTTGATGATCCCTATTACGAGTTTTCTTCTGTCTTCTTCTATACAAATAAGACGGGTCTTTTGCTAAACGGACGTAGGGTTAATCTTGAGTACGGATCGTTTGCCCCGGGAGCCTCGGACGTTTTTATCGAGGATTCCGACCTGGTCCGGCTATGGGGCGAGCCGAAGACATGCTATTTGGTCGCCGAGGCGCCAAAGGTAGCCAGGATCGAGCGGCTCGTTGGCCCATCGTCGTTGCACCTCCTGAAAGAGAGTGGAGGTAAGTATCTATTCAGCAACCATTGAGATGATTGTCGGCTGTTCGTGCGGCCAATATCCAGCATAGCGCAGGGCCCTGGGAACTTACGCCTGGACACTATAAGAGTGAAGCAACAGGTTTAGTTGATGTTTGTCCTTTCTCTGATTGTCTTATGCTTGCTGATTGGATCACTTGTTTACTGTGCCTTGATGGTTTTAGCGGCGCGTAGATACCTTGCTGTAAGGTTGATGGCTTCTCATTCATTGCCGCCGATAACGATCATGAAGCCGCTTTCGGGACTCGATGAAGGACTTTATGAGAATCTGCGTAGCTTCTTCGAACAAGATTATCCGCTTTTTGAACTCCTCTTCGCTGTCGGACACATAGAGGATTCGGCTGTTCAGATTGCGCGCAAAGTGATGGACGAATTTCAGGATGTTCCTGCCAGGCTTATTGCTGTCGGAGAATCGCCTTCTCCGAATGCCAAGGTATTCAGTCTTTGTCGCATGCTTGAGTTGGCTCGCTATGAAATTATCGTGATGGCAGACAGCGACACCCGGGTTGATAGCGGGTTCCTTAGGGTAATGGCAGCGGAAATGAAAGATGATGTCGGACTGGTTACATGTCCCTATCGAGCAGTGGCTGGCAACAGCTCCTGGACGCGCCTTGAAGCAATTGGGCTCAATACTGAATTCCTCGGAGGCGTTTTAGTTGCGCGATTGTTGATGGGCATGGACTTTGCGCTTGGTCCGGCAATCGCCGCGCGCAAAACAGTGCTCGAGGAAATCGGCGGCCTGGCGCGGTTGCAAAATTACCTGGCCGAGGATTTCGTGATGGGAAATCTAGTGGCGGCGTCAGGGCATCGTGTAATCCTTTCCTCATACAGAATCGAGCATCGAATAGGCAGTCAAGGGTTCAAGGCAAACCTGGAACACCGTCTCCGCTGGGCGCGCAGCACGCGCCGGTCTCGTCGGATAGGCTATCTGGGCTTGCTTTTCACTTACCCGTTGGCGCTGTCTCTTCTGCTCTGCGCAGTTCACCCGCAATGGTTTCCGCTTGCTATTGTCGCTTTACTCTTCCGGGCGGCAGCCGCCTGGGCAGTTGCCGTTGATGTTCTGCATGACCCGCTTACATGCGGGAACTGGTGGCTCGTCCCTGTGCAAGACCTCATAAGTTTCGCGGTATGGGTTGGCGGTTTCTTTGGCAGATCAATAAGTTGGCGTGGGCGACGTTACAGCATACAGAAGGACGGGACCTATGCCGATATTGATGGTGAAGCGCGAGCCCGCTGATGAATTTTGACATGGTATTGAGTTGCTCAGGGCTTGGGGATGAGGGAAGCCTTGCCGCGTCGCCAGCACCTGGCTCGAACCAGCCATTGACAACGCTCAGAATTAACTGTAAGAAGACACCTTCGGCTTCCGTTAGTAGGCAGTTTCCGTCATAAGAAAGCGAGATTCGATCATGTACGCAACGGCGTTCGGAGTCTTGAAATGTTGCGGTGTTGCGCTTGTACTCACCCCGTTGTCCTTAACCTCAGTCCAATCATTATAGGAAGAAACAATGAAGATGGATGTTGAATATTGGTTCTGTGGAAGGTGTGGTTCTTGATGTCTCAAGCGCCACTCCGTGAAATAACCCGGCGGAAATTTCTCAGCGGCTTTGGCGCTGGGATGGCCGTTTCTGTCGCCGGACCTTACTTCATTTTTCCAAATTCAGCTAAAGCCGATACGCCGGTGATGCTGGGCGCGGGCAATCATCGCTATGAATGGGTCAAGGGATGGATGAAGCTGCCCGACGGCGTCAAGCTCGGCAGCACGCACGGCGGCGTTGTTGTGGATTCGCAAAACCGCATCTACGCCAGCACCGACGGCGACAGCTCGATCATAGTCTTTGATCAGGACGGCAGATTCGTCCGTGCCATCGGCAAAGAGTGGAAGCCGGACAAGGACGGCAACGGCACGCACGACATGCAACTGTACCGCGAAGGACGCCAGGAGTTCATTTATCTGGTCAGCCTGTTTCGCAATGAGTTCGCGAAGATCACGACCGGCGGCGAAGTCGTCTGGGTCAAAGGCTACCCGGAAAAATCCGGCATCTACAAAAACAAGACCGAATTCAAGCCGACCGGAATTACGGTGGCGCCGAACGGCGATTCTTATGTGACTGACGGTTACGGCGCGAACTACGTTCACCGCTACAACGCCAAAGGCGACTATCTCAGTTCGTGGGGCGGCAAAAGCACGGCGGCCAAAGAAGACGGCAAATTCAGCACGCCGCACAAGATCATCATTGACCGTCGCGGCAAGGAGCCGGCGGTGCTCGTCACCGACCGTGCCAATCATCGCTTGCAGTGGTTCACGCTCGAAGGAAAGCACGTCAAAACGCTCGACGGCACGGAAAACGATTTTCTTCGCCTGCCCTCGGTCTTGAACATTCGCGGCGGCGACGTGGCGATTGGCGATCTGGCCGGGCGCGTGACGATTCTCGACAAAGACAACAAGCTCGTTACGCAAATCGGCGACAGCGGCGACCCCAGGAAGCGCGCGACCAATAGCGTCGCGCCGGATCAATGGGTAGACGGCCAGTTCATCGCTCCACACGGTTTGAGTTGGGATGGCAAAGGCAATCTTTATGTCTCGGAATGGATGCTGGCCGGGCGCATTGTCAAACTCAAGCGCGTGAAATAAAAGAGACTCAGACAGATCTTCAGTCTCAGCTCTCTCTTTCAGTCAATTGCGTGACGATTCTATCTGGAGGAAGGCCTGGCGGCTCTTTCGGTTGTCACTAATCGGCGTACGCATATCTTAATCTCCTTTGCAAACACTGATGCCCGGCCAGCGCTGTTCTGCCCGTGCTCTTATCAACGGCCTCAAACGAAGTAAGAACCGGAGCGACAGGCGCTCTGTCGATAATCGAAAACATTCTTATGCGAACTTGCTTGCGGCCTGAGTCGGGTTCGCTCGCAATGCGCAAGTCTTCGTAGTTGAATCGAACTGTGCGAAATTGGTTCTGGAGTATCTCTACTACATCGCTCTCGCCGATCACGTCTCCGTATTTGTCGTAGGCTTTCACCTGTACACTGATTGGTTCCCATGCTTACTCGACTCCGGGTCGGCTGAGAGCGCTCACAAGCAGCGACTGGCCCGGAACGATTCCAATAGCGCCGTCAATCCCGGCTGAAATGATCTGGTAGGTTCTTGGGTTAAAAGATCTCCTTGCCAGGGGAATCGTTGAGGATAATCCAATTGAAGCCCCCGCCCTTGCTAACGGTCGTCCGCCCGGTGGCGTTGTCAATTATCTCCACAGCGTCGACGAATGTTTTCAGAGCGCTATCAGAGGCCGGCACACCGGGGCGATCTATGATGGTCACACTTGTTCCTCTCAACGTCACTTCCAGCCGCGCTTGCAGGCGCCCAGTGCCCAGTTCTTCCGGCAGCCTGATCTGGTCCCGGTTGAAGTCGAAAGATTGAAATTGGCCGGCGCCCACCGCGGTCGCTTCCTTCTCGGCGATCACGCTTCCGTCGGCAGCTACCAGCCTGACCCGGATGCTAGTTGGCTCGAACTCGTGCCCCTGCGGGTTAGGATCGTTTGGATTGGAGCCTCTTGGCTGTTTAAGTATAAAAGCCACTGTGTAACGCACCGTCTGCCCAAAGCTGATGCCTACAGGCGCCATATCTTGAATGAGTGTGACTTGACGGGCCTGTTGCGTCTGTGCCTGAACGCCTGGGCCGGCTGCTAGAATTACGCATAACAAGCCAATCAATAATGCGCGGTGGGTGATCTTGCGTTTCATAATCTCTCCCATTCTTTTTGCTCGCACACAGGTTGTTCGAGTGCTACTGTTCGCGACGCAACCGACAGCCCTGGCGCGCTGGAAGCCCGCGACAGAGGCGGTAGCTACAAGCGCGCCGGGACACATCACCAAAGACCTCTGGGCTGGCAGAAGTCATGTGTACTTTCTAACGGTTCAAAACCACTCTTGTGATCTCCCACTTAGCCCATCCCGCAACTGTCTTACCTGTGCTGATATCCACGATCTCTAGTGAGACGGCAACGGGAACAAGACGGCCCCGGCTTCTGACGCCCCACAGCGGTATCGTCCGAACTTGCGAGCGACGCGTGACGGGTTCCTCAGCACTCGCCAGGTCGCCGTGGTTGAAATGAACCGTGCGAGATTCGCCCGGCAGAATCTCTACCTCAGGGCTCACGGCAATGACGTCTCCGTTCTTGTCGCAAACTTTCACCTGCAAGCTGATTGGTTCGCCTGTCTCGTCTGGCTTAGACAAATTGCGGGCACTGAACAACAGCGACTGAGCTGGCACGATTCCCACCGAATACGATAAAAACCGAACACTCCCGTCGCCGAAAACAGGCCCACTGCCGCCCTCCGAAGGCGGCCGTTCCCCGACCAACAATGTGTTGCTTGTTCCGTCCGTTATACTTGCAAGAGTCGTCTCTCCCGTGTCGTTGACCAGCTCAAACGAAGCCGGAAGAAACTCCACCGCCCTTTCCTTGATGGCTTGAGCTCCAGCTTCGTCCAAGCCGCTGGCCCAGACCTTCAGTTCCGCGAACACTTCAACTCGCCCTGTGTTTCGGTCGCCCCGCCGGGGAATCGCGTTGCGGCTGATGTTGAACCTATAGAAGAACTTGGGTGGGATTTGCGCTTTCTCGGTTTGCCCGACCACTTCGCCGCGCTCGTCGTAGAGAATCAGACTTGCGCCGATTACAACAGGGTCATTCTCATCCGGGCCGGTCGGCACCAGGTTTGCCAGCGTAGCAAGCATTGATTGCTCGTTCGCTACTCCGACGCCCCAGTGGAAGCTCAATACGTCGATTTGGCCTTTGCGATCCCCGGAGCGGTTTGTTGCAGCCTGCGCTGGAAGTTGACACAAGCAAACGGCTATCAGCGACAACGCCGCCAACCGAGTGATAAGTGTTCTCTGAATAAAGTTGATTCTCATGATTAGACTCCTTTCTGAACCTCTCTCCCAATTTCGAACGCGGACAATCTAACTCGACCGGCGAAAGGTGGCAGCGAGGTAGTTCACTTGCGGGGTGTGGACTGGTTCACACCAGCGTGCTGCGTCGCATTAACAGCGTTTGGCAAGCGCCTGCTGGTTATGAATGGTGAGGTAGTGTCGACGGTCGGCGGAGATGTATCCTCTCTCCTTATATGAGACCAGAATCTTATTGGTGTGTTCGCGCGAGGCGCCGGTGAGAGCGGCGATGTCGCTTTGTGTCAGGCGAATAGGAATATAGAGGTCGCCGTTCGGCAGTTGTTGTCCGTACCTCTGGGCAAATGCGAGGATATGGCGGGCGATGCGGTTTTCGGCTTCGCGCGCCGCAAGCGCCTGAATCTGTTCGTTGGCCAACCGCAGTCGCGCCGAAAGAACGCAGGCCAGGTTATAAGCAAGCAGAGGCATCTCATACAGGAAGCGGCGAAACGACGAGCGATCAAGCCAGAGCATTTCTGACTCTTCAATCGTTACGACCGTAGCCGACCGCCCCACTTGATCCAGCAGGCTCATTTCGCCGACCGATTCGCCGGGACCGAGAATCGAGATAATCACGTCGCGTCCGTCGTACTGCTCGACATGGACTTTGACTGTTCCACTGAGGATGAAATACACGACCTCGCCCGGTTGCTCGACGGTCATCAGAGTTGTGCCGGCAGGTTGGGTTTTGGAGTGTAGCACCTCGCTCAGTTGCTTTAATTGAGGCTCTGTTAGATTGCGAAACAAGGCGATGCGGCTGAGACTGCTAACAACATCCTGTGCTGGTCTAGTGCTCATTTTGACGGCCTTCATAAGCTGCTCCAAACAGTCGGCACCTCCTCTACGTTGATTGAGTTTGCTCCATCCGTGCCGCCTTCATTCGTGGTTGTGCCTCACAAAGTTCGGGTAAAATTTGTTGCGGACATCCTGCATCTCGGCTCATTGCCTCGACCGAGCTTCCGTATTAGAATTGGGGCGCTCGGTCTGCGTTGCCGCTCATCGCTGACGCGGTTTCCTCACAGCGCCCATAAGAATACGGTTCGATAGGCTGGAGAGTCCTTAAGAAGATCCTAAATAATTGCTAAAGTTTGCCTAAAGGGTCGAAAGGATGAGTCCGCAAGAGAAACACGTGAGAATAATTGGGGAGGAGACGCGCTTCTACGACTTCGGTCCTTTCCGCGTGGACGCCTCAGAACGCCTCCTATTGAGGAATGGCGCGCCGATACCGTTGACCCCCAAGGTTTTCGATCTTCTTCTCCTGCTTATGCGCAATCTCGGCAACGTGCTCAGCAAAGATGAAATAATGAGCAAGCTGTGGCCCGACACCATCGTTGAGGAAAACAATCTCACCGTGAATATGTCAGCGCTCAGGAAGGCTTTGAACGACGATTCATCTCAGCCGCAGTACATCGAGACGATCCCGCGGCGAGGCTATCGTTTCGTGGCCGAGGTGAGAGAAGTGAATGCGGGCGCCGCCCCTTCGGCAAGAACGACCGAACCGGGCAGCATTATTGACGCTTCCCTGACGAGTACGGAGAGGGATGTCGCCGCCCTCAGCGCCTTGGGTGCCGTTTCCAATTTCGACTGGATGAAACGTCATAAATTCGCTCTTAGCGCATTGACCATTGTCTTCCTTGCTCTGACAGGAATGTCACTTTCCTCGCTCTTCAAATCGGAGCGGGCCATTGAATCGTTGGCGGTGCTGCCCTTCGTCAACGGCAGCGCAGAGCCGCAGGCAGAATATCTGAGCGATGGCATTACCGAGAGTCTGGTCAATAAACTGTCGCAATTGCCTGGTCTGCGTGTTAAAGCTCACAGCACGATCCTTCGCTATAAGGGGCGCAATCTCAATCCCCCGGAGATCGGGCGCGATCTGGGCGTGCAGGCGGTGCTGACGGGAACGGTGACTCAACGCGGCAACTCGCTCGTTGTTCAGGCCGAGATGGTGCGAGTCTCCGATGGGGCGCAAATCTGGGGCGAGCATTATAGTCGCGAACCAGCCGACATCTTGGCGGTGCAAGAAGAGGTGGCCCGAAGAATAGCGGATGCGTCACATCTGAAACTGACCGGCGCCCAGCAACAGCATCTTGCGAGACGCTACACGGAGAATATTGAAGCCTACAATCTCTATCTCAAAGGACGCTATCACGAACGTCACTTCACCTCAGATCAAGTGAAGCTCGGAATCGACTACTTCAGAAAAGCTATCGAAAAAGATCCCGGCTATGCGCTGGCCTATGCCGGGCTGGCGGACAGCTACGTTGCCTTGGGAGCTTACTATGTTCTTCCGCCCGCGGAAGCGTTTGCCGAAGCCCGCCAGGCGGCAACTCGCGCTGTGGATCTGGATCAAACCCTGTCCGAAGCCTATGTCTCACTGGCGATGGTTCAGTACTGCTACGATTGGGATTGGCTGAATTACGAGAAGAATTCCCGGCGCGCCGGAGAGCTGAACCCGAACGATGCGAAGAACTACTATGTGCATTCTGAATACCTCGCGGCGATTGGGCATTTCGAAGAAGCAATAGCCGGAGCGAAACGAGCGCGGGAACTGGAGTCTCCCCTGGACGTCGACACGAACCTGGGGTGGATACTCTATTTGGCACGCAGGTACGATGAGGCCATCGAACAATATCAGAAGGCAGTCGACCTGGACCCCGACCTCTTTCGACCACATCGCCTGCTCGGTCTGGCTTACTTGCAAAAAGATCGGCAGGACCAGGCCATAGCTGAGATCCAAAAATCAGTAATTCTTTCTGGTGGGAGCCTGGAGGAGAAGGCATACCTCGGCTACGCTTGCGGCGTGGCAGGACGGCGAAGCGAAGCCATCAAAATGCTGGGCGAACTAAAGGCGCGGGCCGAACGCGAGTACGTTTCACCATACCTGATGGCATTGGTCGGAATGGGCTTAGGCAACAAAGATCAGGCTCTCAGCTGGCTAGACCAAGCGTATGATGCCCGCTCCGTCAATCTGATTTACCTGAATGTGGAACCGATCTTTGACAACCTCCGGTCAGCCCCACGATTCAACGATCTGCTGCGACGCGTTGGGTTACCTTCGTGAGACTCTTGCATTTCCGCCCTCTACGTAGCTTTCCCGCCCGCTCATTGTCCCGGCCTCGCTCAAAGTGCATCGCAAGATACGCCGCAATCTCACCGGCGCGCTCTCCATGGACCTCCTCTCCTCGTTCTCCTGTTCATTGAGCACGTTCTGATACAAAGCGTGAATAAAGCCGTACCGAGTATCGCTTGCTCTGGCGCGGACTTTACGAGGATTTTTTGAATTCAGCTGATTTGAATGACACGGCTTGCTTGATCCTCGATGTGCGAATGCCAGGGATCAGCGGCCTTGAGCTGCAAGCGGAGTTGGCAGCTTCAAATCGTCGGATTCCGATCATATTCGTCGCAGGAGTTTGCGAGATTGTTTTGCGTGTGATGGATTAGCTCACCCGGCGTCTGAGCACCGATGAAGTCCATCGCAATGAGGTGGGTGTCGTCGTGCTCGCCGAGCTCATAGATGGAAGCGATGCTCGGATGATTGAGCGCCCCAGCCGCTATTGCCTCTTGTTCGAAGCGCCGCATTCGGTCTTTATTAGACGCGAGATCGGCGGGAAGAATCTTCAGCGCAACTCTACGATCGCGCCTCGAATAGTAGACCGCCGATCAGACGGATTTGACGGAGTTCCACTGATAAACCTGTGACGTCCGTCCAGGCCCGTGTTCCATACTTTTGGTGGTACAAAAGCAACCGGCGGAGGCTGCCAAAGATTTAATCGCTACCGTTTCCAGCCCGTGCACTGGCTTGAGCGCCTCCGCCAATGATTCAACGCGCGAGAATGCCCTCTTTGCCAACTTGTTTCGTCCGATTAGCCAATCGTACACCCTTTATTTTAGGAACATCCCCGCTTCGGACAGCGCTGCAGGAGCATGTTTCAAGACGAAGCGTGCGACCTTACGACCCAGTCGTGCGCCGACCTCGTCGGAGTTGCGGAAGCGAATTCCTGAATAGATTCGCGCTTCGATAACTTCATCGACGCCTTCGTTGAATGTCTGCCACTGACGTGTAATGCCGGTCTGTGTGACCATGATCGGCACGCCCGGGTTGTCTTCAAACACCGACTCCAGGATCATCGCCATCGCACTGCTGACCGTTGCGTGTCCAGATGGGTATTCAGGGTGCGGAGGCGTCGCGATGAGAGGCGCCCAGGCCCCATCAGCCGCGGTGGCCTAGTTGCCATCTGAGTCGCCGCCGCATCAACATCACCAATGGGGCCGTCAGAGTTTCAATCGACCTGTTCTAGCGACAGGTCATCGCTGGTGTTCGATCGTCTTGTCCAGCAGTGCCTTCGTCTGGTCGAGCGAGAGCCCTTTCGTCGGGCTGGTGACTTGTACTATCAGCATCTTGCCTTTTACCCCGGCATAGCAACCGGACATAATCAGTCCATCCTTTTGGGACGCCGGTGGCGTCAAGATCGAACACCATACGCTGCCGAAGTCTTTTGCCTCTTCCGTCCAATGCGCCTCCTTGAGGGCTTCGATCCCTGGATTGTGCTTGGCGAGGGCATTGACACTCGCGCCCGGCGGGAGGGGCGCGGTGCTTACAGTCAGTTGGCCCCGGCGGGTTGGTAGGTTCCACATACAACTGTGTGACCCAGCCCCTTTGGTCGCACTTTGGATGAGCCTATCGGCCGAGTGGGGCTCGCTCGGTTTCTCTCCCGTAGCGGCCTCGATGTCGTCGGAGGTTAGCAGCGTGCAGGCAGATTGATCTGTTACTTCTCCGGCCGCAGGCTGAGGCTGACCTTCGGGTTGAGATCCTTGCGTCGACCCGCAAGAAGTTATTAGCAGATTGGTGACCAGGATAAACATCAATGCGAGTTTC
>DASYSA010000620.1:0-13632 GCA_036003885.1 Blastocatellia bacterium
CAGGGCAAGGCCATTTTGATCAGCTCGCACATACTGACCGAGCTGGCCGAGATCTGCAGCGGCGCCGTAATCATCGAACAGGGAAAGCTCTTGATGGCCGGCACGATCGATCAGTTGCTGGCCGGCAACGTTGCGCACAGAACGGTCTTGATCAGGCCGCTCGAGAGGCAGGAGGATTTGTATCGCGAACTGCTTCAAATGCCCCACGTCCAGAATGCCAGGCTTGCAGGCCCGGACATCGCGATAGATTTTGACGGTACGGATGATGATTGCTCCGACATTCTGACTGCCCTCGTGCAGCAAGGCTTCCGGCTCATCGAATTCAAACAAGAGCGCGCTAACCTTGAAGACATCTTCATGAATCTGACCAGAGGAGAAGTTCAGTGAAGGAGCGTGCCGGAATACTTGGGCGGATCGACGACGCATTCAATCCGATCGTCGTGAAGGAGCTGCGGCAGGCCGTTCAAGGTAAGTTCGTAGCCACGGTTCTAATCGTTTTGCTCGTCATTCAGATCACAGCCATCGGTCTGATCATCATCAACAGCGATGATATCTCAACCAGATTCGACTCCGGGCGAAACGCATTCATGATTCTCCAGAGTATCATGCTGGCCATCTGCCTGCTCTTTGTGCCTGCCTACACTGCGTTCCGTCTCGGATCTGAGCGCTCGGACACCAACGTCGACCTGTTGTTCATCACGACGATCAAACCTCGGGCGATCATAGGCGGCAAGATCTTCGCCGCTCTCATGATCACCGTGTTGATATTCAGCGCCTGCATGCCCTTCATGGTGTTCACGTATTGGTTGAGAGGAATCGACCTGCCTTCTATCTTCGTGATGTTGGCGTTTTCGTTCCTGGTTGTGGCCGCCGCGGTTCATTTGGCGACGTTCATCGCCAGCATTGGGGCGAACAGGGTCTTCAAGATATTACTCGGCGTGGCCGCGCTCTGCATTCTCTTTCCAGTTTTTGTAAGCACCCTGACTTTCTCCTTCTCGCTGTTGATGACGGGCGTCGGCAGCCGGTTGAATAGCTGGACCTTTTGGGGACCCGCTTTGGCGACGGTGCTCATTCTGTTGACGATGATCGGACTGCTGTTCTTCATGTCGGTCGCCCTCATTACTCCGATCTCGGCGAACCGAGCGTTGGCCGTAAGAGCCTATGTGATGACGGCGTGGCTCGTTGGCGGAGTGACCGGCGGGGTGATCAGCTACGTCAACACCGACAACACGGCGGTCATCGTTTGGAGCATCCTGAGTGCATCGGTCTTTTTCCTCGGGTTCTTCGTTGCCGTGAGCGAACGGGAGGGCCTGGGTTCGCGAGTTCTCCGGAAGATTCCGCGGACCACCCCGCTTCGTCTGCCCGCCTTCTTTCTCTTCAGCGGCGGCGCCAGCGGGGTAGCCTGGTGCTGCCTGATGTGTGTCCTCACCTTGATATGGGTCAGGCTTTGGAAGATGTCCGCAGGGAGGGGAGACTCCCATTTGCGCGATGCAATGGTCTGGGTTGGCGGGCTGGGATTGTACGGCTTCTGCTATTCGATGACTGCCGTCTTCCTGAGGACAACTTTGCTGGCGAAGTGGTTGAGCGCGAAGTTCACCGGGCTGGTTGCCCTGTTTCTGCTCGCGGTCGGCTCTATCGTCCCTTACCTGATCGGCTACCTCATATTCTTTGGTTCTCCGGCTAACAGCGAACGAACCGCCATATCGCTACTCAGCAATCCATTTGCGCTGGATGTCGATTCCGGCTTCCGCTCCGTCTTTCTCATGTTCGCCGGCGGATGGGCTCTGATCATCGCTCTCTTGAACCTCGGCTGGTTCCATCGAGCGATCGCCGGATTTCGACCCCCCGAAGCGAAGGAACCAGTGGAAGTGTTCAGCGAGGCCAGATGAACGACGAGCATCGCCGTTACCTGATGGAAGGTGAGCAAGCCGGGTCGCGCTTCACACTTGCAGCGCCCCGAAGAGTGCCGACAGGAATTGGGGGTATTCGCCTCGGCAATCGCATTGGAAGCTCGCTCGAATTCAGAGATCATCGCGAGTATCAAGCGGGAGATGATCTGCGGCGCATAGACTGGAACGCCTTCGCTCGAACAGACAAGCTGATCCTGAAGCTCTATCAGGAAGAGGTCAGCCCTCACCTCGATCTGGTTATCGACGGGTCACGGTCGATGGCCCTCGAGGGGAGCGCCAAGCTGCAGGCTACACTCGGACTGGCGGCGGTTTTTGCGGTTGCTGCTACGAACGCGGGTTTCAGTCACTCAGCATGGCTCGCGCGCGACGTGTGTCAGAGGGTTGAAGGAGGAACGGATCGGCCGGCGTTTTGGGAGGGCCTCTCCTTCGACTATGAGGGAGACCTGGCTGAATCGTTCGCGCGGCTACGACCTCCCTGGCGCAGGCAAGGGATTCGAATTTTGCTGAGCGATCTATTATGGCTCGGCGATCCGCTGGTCACGTTGCAGCATCTGTCGAAGGATTCGTCTTCGGTGGTTGTAGCGCAGGTACTGGCGAAGGCCGATGCCGATCCGCCTGATCGTGGCAACGTGCGGTTGATCGATTCGGAGACCGACCAGACGCGCGAGATATTCCTGGATGACCCGGCAGTGAAACGCTACAAAGAGGCTCTCGGCCGTCACCGAGACAACTGGCAGCTTGCGTGCAGGCAGACTGGGGCGGTAATGACGACTATGATCGCAGAAGAGACGGCGTTGGACTGGGAGCTCGAAGAACTGGTGGCCGCGGAAATTCTTGGAATTAGTCATTAGTCATTTGTCGCCAAAAGGGGGCAGCCACGAATTACACGAATCACGCGAATTGCCACGAATTATTCGTGATCATTCGTTCAATTCGTGTAAATCGTGGCTGCTCCTTTCCGGGTGAGAAGTACAAATGACAAATGACCAGTGACCAATGACGATTTATGACTTTCGCATTCCCCTTAGCCTTCGCTGCTCTGTTGGCTGTGCCGGCGCTTGTTGCCATTTATTGGCTCCGAAGTAGACACAAGCGACAACCTGTATCGACATTGATGCTCTGGATGGATCAACGTGAGGCCCGCGAAGGAGGCTCGCTAATCCACCGGCTGCAAACACCGCTGCTCTTCTTCCTGGAGCTTCTCACCATTCTTCTGCTGATCATCGCCGCCACTCGGCCGGCTGTTACGGCCGGAGACAGGGCACGATCCCTCACTGTCGTGCTCGACGATTCTTTCTCGATGCTGGCAGGTTCCAGCGACAGCTCGAGGAGTCGCGCCCTCGCCGCCGTTGAAAAGGAGATCGACAGCGGCCGATATTCGTCGATTCGCCTGATCGTCGCAGGTGAAACGCCGCAGATCCTTGGCGAGGGCGCAAGAGCTCTCGATCCAAACCTGCTCAAAGAGTGGAAGTGCCAGTCGCCCTCGGCCGACCTCGCTGAGGCAATCTCATTTGCGTTCGCCCTGGGAGGCAATCGGCCCCGTGTTCTGGTCGTGAGCGATCAGCCGCCACCGGAAGAGCCGACTGATGGGCGCCTCGAGTGGTGGGCGTTTGGAACCGCCAGTCACAACGTTGCTTTTGTGAATGCGACTCGAAGCGCCGGCGACCCACAGGAGCGCTGCCTGTTGGAGGTTGCCAATCTCTCGCTCATCCCTATGAGGACCGGCCTGGTCATCCGTGTAGCGGCCGCGAGCGAGGCTGGCGAATCAAAGGAACTTCAGCGCTCTGCCCTGGTCCTGGGCCCTAAAGAAACCCGTCGCATTCTCCTCAAGCTCGAACCGGGTGCGGGCGTTCTGCGCGCGCGGCTTGATGATGACGACCTCAAAATCGACAACCAGGTTGTTCTGCTGCCGGTGACCCGACGACAGGTGCGCGTCGATCTCCGATTCCAGAGTGAGTCGTTGAAGGGTCTGGTCGAGAAAGCGCTGGTGGCGACCGGCAGAGTCGCGCTCACCTCGGTAAATCCTGAACTGATACTTACGGACCAGCGCGAGGCTGAAGCTGATTCGACGGATGCCTGGCTGATGCAGTTCGTCGTGGACGGCGATGCCGAGAGCTACATGGGGCCATTCGTAGTCGACCGGGCCCATCCGCTGGCAGAAGGGCTCTTGCTCGACGGAGTGGTCTGGGGCGCGGGCAAAACGACTCTGTCTGCTAACACGCCCGTGATCACAACCGGCAACATCCCATTGTTGACCGATGTCGCGCGTCCGCGTGGCAGGCACGAACTGCGGATGCATCTCAGGCCCGATCTCTCGACGCTACAGGACACTCCCAACTGGCCGATCCTGATGTGGAATCTCATCGACTGGCGAGTCTCAACCGCACCGGGGCTCAAGGAGACAAACCTGCGACTCGGATCTGATGCAAATCTGACGGTCGACGCCGGAACTCACGTGGTTGAAGTGCGAAGCCCCGACGATGGAACTCACGAGTTGACTGTGCGCGATAGAACGTTGGCGTTCAAGGCTGAGAGCGTTGGAGTCTACGAGATCAACGCGGCTACTGAGCGATATGCGTTTGCGTCGAACGCGCTGCGGCAGGAAGAGTCTGATCTCGGGCGTTGTGCTTCGGGCCGCTGGGGCGATTGGCAGTCATCGGGCTTTCAGGCCGAGGAGCGCAGCGTCGGCTGGATATTCCTCATGCTGGCTCTGATAACTCTCGCGGTTCACCTTGCCCTTACCTCCCGCGGCGCGAGCGTGAGAGCCAAATGATACTCTACCACCCATTCTTTCTCCTTCTCGCGATACCGCTGGCTGTCTCTTTCTGGCTCTGGAAGCCGGTTTCACGGCTACTCCGAGGGCTCAGGTTAGCCTCTCTGATATTGATACTGCTCGCCACGTGCGGGCTGGCGCTCAATCTGCCGAGCCGGACAGGCGCCGTCATCGTGGTCGCGGATCGCAGTCACTCAATGCCGCCCGGCAGCCAGGAGTCCGAGAGGGAGGCGATCAATCTGATCCGGAATGCGATGGGCGCAGGAGACAGTCTGGGAGTTGTCAGTTTTGGTGAACGAACCTCGATTGACCAGCCTCCCGGGCGCGGGGAATTCTCGGGCTTCATCAGCGAGGTCGGCGCGGACGAATCGAACCTGGCTGAAGGCCTCGACAAGGCCCTCTCGCTCATTTCGCGAGATGCGCCGGGCAGAATACTGGTTCTCTCTGATGGAAGATGGACCGGTCGGGACCCAACGACAAGCGCCTCGCGTGCGGCAATGCGAGGCGTGTCCATCGACTACCGCTCGCTTCAAAGGACCTCGGCGAATGATGTCGCGATCTCTCAGGTCGATGCTCCCGGAACGGTGACGCCGGGCGAGTCCTTCCTCATCACCGCCTGGGTTCGTTCGCCGGCAGCGCAAGGAATCTCGTTCGAGTTACAGCGCGGAGGCGAACGGATTGCAGCAGGCGTCAGATCGATGCCTACGGGACTGGGACGAGTCACCTTTCGCGACCAGGCGCGAGAGCCCGGCACCTACATCTACACCCTCAGAGTGGCCGGCATCGGTGAAGACCCGGTGCCTGAGAACAACACCGCGAAGATACTTATAGGCATTCAAGGTCCCCGACCGATCCTCTGCGTTACCTCATCTCCAAGCTCCGGGTTGGTGCGGTTGCTTCAGGCGGGCGGCTTGAATGTAAAAGCGCAACTGCCGGCTCAGACCCATTGGTCGCTTGAAGAACTTTCGAAGTTCTCCAGCGTGCTGATCGAGAACGTCCCCGCTGAAAAGATCGGCGCCGCCGGCATGGAAAATCTTGCTGCGTGGGTTAAGGAGACCGGTTCGGGATTCATGATGACCGGCGGCAAGAACGCCTACGGTCCAGGCGGCTACTTTCGCTCGCAGCTCGAACCGATCATGCCGGTCTCGATGGAGCTCCGACAGGAGCACCGCAAGCTTGCGCTTGCGATCGTAGTGGCGATGGACCGCTCCGGCAGCATGTCGGCCGACGCAGGTGGCGGCAAGACCAAGATGGATCTGGCCAACATCGCGGCTGTGCAGGTCCTCGATCTGCTTTCGCAGATGGATGAATTTGGGGTTATCGCCGTAGACAGCGCACCTCACACGATAGTCGATCTCGCTCCGGTGAACGATGTAGCTGGGACGAGATCGAAGATTCTGCGGATCGCTTCGGAGGGAGGCGGGATCTTCATCTACGAGGCCCTGGCTGGTTCGGCTCAAATGCTGGTAGGCGCGAAGGCTGGAACGCGGCACATCATCCTGTTGGCCGATGCGGCCGATTCCGAAGAGCCGGGAAAGTATCAGGAGCTGATAGAGAAGTGTCAGCAGGCCGGGATCACTATCAGCGTGGTTGGCCTTGGCAAGGAGACCGACGTGGATGCCGAATTGCTGCGCGACATCGCGCGGCGAGGCGGGGGCCGCATCTTTTTCACCAACAACCCCGAAGAGCTGCCTCGCCTGTTTGCCCAGGACACCTTCGTCGTCGCTCGCAGCAGTTTCCTCGATGAACCGACTCCTATTCAGCTCACCGGCGGACTTGTGACCTTGACCGGCAAGCGCTTCGACGCGCCGCCTCCGATCGGCGGCTATAACCTGTGCTACTTGCGCCCCCAGGCGAACCTTGGAGCGGTGACGGTCGACGAGTACAAAGCTCCGGTCGTTGCGTCATGGCAGGCCGGCGCCGGCCGCGTGCTCTGTTATACGGGTGAGGCGGATGGGGCCTATGCCGGATCGATGGCGAAGTGGAAAGATGTGGGCGAGCTGTTCACCAGTATGGCGCGATGGACGGCCGGAGATGTGAACACGCTGCCAGGCAATCTGATGGTGACTCAGGAAGTGAAGAAGGGCATTGGAGTGGTGCAACTTCACCTGGATCCTGAAAGAGAAGCAGATCCCTTCACGGATTTGCCTGGCGTGACTACGCTGCATGGGATTGCCGGCTCGAAGCCCGAGGTGGAGCGATCGACCATGCGGTGGACCTCTGCAGACACACTTGAGGCCGAGGTTCCGGTACGTGGCAGTGAGACGGCTCTTTCGACGGTCGAGGTCTCGGGGGTCGGACGACTTTCGCTCGCGCCAGTCTGTTTACCTTACTCGCCCGAGTACCGACCCGTGGAAGCCGACGAAGGAGTTCTGGCGATGGAACGAGTGGCTCAAGCAACCGGGGGAAGGGAACGGGTGGACCTGTCAGGCATCTGGAAAGAACTGCCGAAGCAACCCCGATTGATTGACCTGACTCCTTTGTTGCTGGGAATCGCGATTCTGCTTTTGCTGTTGGAAGTGCTGGAGCGACGCACTGGCATGGTGTCTCGGCGGCGATTCGCCTTGCGAAGAGATCGCGAAGAATCTCCTCGAGTTGCTCCGGTTCTTCCAAAGCGTACAAGCCGCCGAATCACGGCACTGGGAGCGAAGGCGAGTGTCAACCAACCGTCCAAACCGCAGGGACCTTCTGTTCCCTCGGTGTCTGATCAGGCCGAGAAAGAGGGGGAGGGAATTGGTGACGCCCTCACTCGAGCCCGCCGGAGAGCTAAGGATAGGACGGAGCGGGGGCGATAGGATACGAGTGAAGCGTGATACGTGATGCGTGACCCAGCCAACACGCATCACGAGTCACCCATGCTCCCAAGAGTCACCCCTCTGAAGAGACTGCGCGAAAACCCCAACCGGGAGGTTGGGGATGCTTCCGTCCAGCCTACAAGATCGGCAGCCGAATCGCGCGAATCCCCCAACCGGCAGGTTGGGGATCCTTCACTTCAACCTGCTTCCCGCGAATCCCCAACCTGCAGGCTGTGGGACTTGCCTCGCGATCGGCCTTTCGATGTAGGCTGAAGTGAAAGATCCCCAACCTTCCGGTTGGGGGATTGCGGAGCCGGCACGCCGTTTCTGTAGGCCGAAGTGAAAGATCCCCAACCTTCCGGTTGGGGGATTCGCTTCATCCCCGAGGGGCTACGAAACGTTGAAACGGTTCGGGGATCCGCCCAGTCGAGACCACCCCTCTGAAGAAGGGTATCAACGATAAGACGCCCGTATCAATGCACATGCTCCAGATTCGAATCCTCCTCCATCAAAAACTGATCAAGGTTTGGATGTAAGAGAAATGCGACAAGTCCGACGTTTGCCTGGTGAGCTTCGCGAATCTACCCGGAATGAACAACGAGTATCCCGCCATGAATTTCAGATGTTCCCGGTACGGAAAGCGCACCGTGAAGTCGAGTTCCTGTCCAAGCTGCTTGCTTGATACTCCATCCGGATCGAACCCGAGAGTTCCTCCTGCGGCATTACTCCACCGGCCCCCTGCCTGATGAAGAAGAAACTTGTGGTAATCGGCATCAAACGAAAGTTTGTTGGCTGGATTCAAGCCAAAGTTGAGCCGGTAGTCATGCAGGTTCCTCCAGCCAAGTAGATCCATGAAACCGTGGTGCGTGTGATTGGTGGGAAAGAGGTCTATGAACTCTCGTGAGTCTCCGTCACGGGAATTACTGTCCCCGGTCGCGAACGCATATTCGAAACCGAAGTGAGGCGCACTCGCGGTCTTGAAATACTTGCCCACTCTCCCTGACAGTCCTACAGCCAGATGATCATCCGGCCCGCGGTGACCTGTTTGAAATGCCGCCTCGCCGTCGAAATAGAACCCGCCCTCGAACCTTGACTCCTGCCTTCCGCCCATCGTGTAGATGCTGGTGCTGGTCGCGTCAGCCCAGATCCGGTTCTCTCCGATACTGGCGAAGTTGTCTCTCAAAAGGAACGCGTACGCCTCGAGTTTGTGATGTGGGTTGTCGTTGAGAAGCTTCAGATAAGCGCCGTAAAACTCCTGATGTGGAGGAGGAGATAAGAAGTAGGGATCCTCGTCTTCATCGAGTCCCGAGGTAACTTGACGCGGCACGAAAATAAACGAGAACCCGTGTGCGTCGACTACCCGGGAGGCGAAGAAGTCGATCGACCAGCTCTTTCTCGCGAGGACTGCCTTCAGTGCGTCGAAAGCTCGCCCCACGTTGTCCCAATCTGAGGCCCCCACCAATCGCTCATTCCCATAGCTGAGTTCCTGCCGTCCTATTCTCAACGAAAGACCTGGAGTCAGGAAGCGGTCCGCCTGAATGTACGCCTGGTGAAGGTCTAAGTTTGCAATGCTGCCGGTGGTCGAAAACTCGTTGCCCCAGAGGCGTGAGTCCTGAATCTCCGCGAACCCGGACAGGTTGTCGGTCAGACTTGCCCTGGCGCGCAACCTCACTCTCTGCCTCACGAAAGAATCCACGCCTACTATCGAACGATTCGGGTCGTTATCGGTTACTTCGGGCCGAAGCCTTATCTCGCCTCCGAACTCGATGCGACTATCTTTCTTTTGCGGTTCGTTCTGTCCTTGAGGGACAGCCACCTCTCGAGATGCGGGTGGGGACGCCTTCAGGTCCAGGGCAGGTTGATCCGGGCTGACGGTAGAAGCCTTTGGTGGGCTGTCAGTCCGAGTTACCTCTGCTGCACGCGCCAGCGTTGGCGTCTCGATCTCTCCGAATTTCTTTCTCAGTTCTGCATTTTCGCGCCTGAGGGTCTCGATCTGCCTTTCGAGCGTCTCGAGCCTTTTCGAAATCGCTTCGATCTTGTCAGTCTTATTGGCGCCGTTGGCATCCTGCGCCATGGCTTCGCCTGTCATCGTAATGACAAGACATAACAGTGTGAGGAGAATCGGGAACCTCAATGACGAGGCCGTTCGGACTGGAGCAAAGATTCCATTCGAGTACATCGATGTTGTCTCCTTCCTTCCGCGGAAGCGTGTTTCCGGGAAGCTGGTCCTGGTTTCATTTGCCGGCGGTAGCAGGGCCCGCTCAGCGGGGACGAAATGGTGTGACCCCCATCGTGACAGCGCCAATAGGCGGCTTGATCCTTGAAGACTTCATGGGACTCAAACGCGATCCCAGGAGTCCAGTTCCCAAGTTAATCTGAAAACGAGATACGTGCAATAGATTACAACGGCAGAATTGCAGCTCGCCGACGAAGCGACTGCGCGATCTCTGATGCCAATGGGCGTCCCCTGGTGGCCTGGGCCAGTCAGGAATGGCGAAGGTCGCGGTCCTTTTGCTTGCTGCGCTGGTGACTTGATATTAGTATGGTGCCTCCGTGATTCACCGGAAGTGAACGGACGTGAATCGGCGAGCCGGCTATCATGGGAGGGCTCTCGGATCGGGCCGCCAACCGGCTGAACAGATCGGCGCCCATCGGCCATTTTGAGTCCCGCACCCAGGAGAACGATGCCGAATATAAATACGGTTAAGGGTCCAATCGAGAGTGCACAGCTCGGCACTACGTTGATGCACGAGCATGTCTTCATTCTTACCCCGGAGATTGCGCAGAACTTCCCGAAAGACTGGGGCGATGAAGAGCAGCGCATCGCCGACGCAATTACGCGAATGAACGAGCTGAAGGCCCGAGGCGTCGATTCGATCGTCGATCTCACGGTCATCGGACTCGGGCGATACATCCCTCGAATCAAACGTGTGGCCGAAAAGACAGGAATCAATATCATGGCCGCGACCGGCGTCTACACCTACAACGATGTGCCGATGTACTTTCACTTTCGCGGACCCGGGACTGTATTGGGTGGCCCCGAGCTCATGACCGAGATGTTTGCCAGAGACATCGAAGAAGGAATCGCCGATACGGGAGTCAAAGCCGCCATTCTCAAGTGCGCAACCGACCAGCAGGGCGTGACTCCGGGAGTCGATCGGGTCTTGCGCGCGGTTGCGCAGGCTCATCGCAAGACAGGCGTTCCAATCTCGACTCATACCCATGCCCACAGCGAACGCGGGCTGGATCAACAGCGCATTTTCGAGGAAGAAGGCGTGGACCTGTCTCGAGTAATCATCGGGCACTCGGGCGATACGACCGACCTCGACTACCTCGAGAAGGTCATCGCAAGGGGATCTTACATAGGAATGGATCGGTTCGGCATTGATACGATACTGCCGTTTGAAGATCGCGTCAGCACGGTCGCCCGGATGTGTGAACGAGGGCACGCGGGTAAGATGGTTCTGTCTCACGACGCGGCTTGCTTTAGCGACTGGCTGCCCGATGCCGTCTACACGATGATGCCGAACTGGCATTACCTGCACATTCACAACGATGTGATCCCCGCCCTCAAACAGCGAGGCGTCACAGACGACCAGATTTCTACAATGCTTATCGACAATCCTCGAAAGATATTTGAGAGGCGGGGTTCTTACTGATGATTCGTCCATTTGATTACAGCGAAATCACGCGCGGCGCGGACGGCATATCCCGTTATGACCGGCGGCCACGCTCTCTAGTCGAGATGCTGCGAGCCACAATAGACAAGACTCCCGATCACGAAGCCCTGGTAGAGCTTGGCGGAGAGCGAATCACCTACCGGCAGCTATGGGACAGGTCGGCCCGCGTGTCTGGAGGATTGAAAGCTCAGGGCGTGAACCGGAGTGACCGCGTAGCCATTCGTTTGGGCAACGGAGTCGATTGGTGCATTGCGTTCTTCGGATCCCAGATGGCTGGTGCAGTGGCGGTGCCGGTCAACACCCGCTTCAGCGAATCGGAGGTCGAGTATGTGGTCACGGATTCAGGCTCGTGCTTTACTTTCCTTCCGGGCGCTCCGCTCCCCGACGGTGAACCGTTTGTAGTCGAGGACCTCGCGCCCAGGGACCTGTCGGGAATCTTCTACACGAGCGGCACGACCGGCTTTCCAAAAGGGGCAATGACCACGCACGAGAACTTCCTGTCGAACATTGAAACCTGTCGGCGGGTCTCGAAGCTTCCGATGGATGGCAGCATTCGCAATCTTGTATCGGTTCCGCTCTTTCACGTGACCGGTTGTAACAGCCAGTTGCTGCCAACCTGTGAGGCCGGCGACACGCTCGTGATAATGCCCGCGTTCGAGGTCCAGGCTTTCATGAAGGCGATTCGCGATGAACGAATCAATCTGCTCACCTCAGTGCCTGCCGTCTATTGGCTCGCGATCAACCAACCGAACTTCAAAGAGCTGGACACGAGTGCGATTCGTTGGATCAGCTATGGGGGCGCCCCGATTGCTCCCGAGCTTGTCGCGCGAATCATGGAGGCCTTCCCGAACGCGCGAGTGGGGAACGGTTTTGGGTTGAGTGAGACCTCCTCGGTGGCGACCTACCTTCCGCACGAGTATGCGCACTTGCGGCCCGAGTCGGTCGGTTTTGCGGCGCCGGTCGTCGATCTCGAACTCTTCGAACCGGATCGGGAGACGGGTGTAGGTGAACTGCTCGTGCGAGGGCCGAACGTGGTCAACGGCTACTGGAGCAAACCCGAGGCGACCGCCGAGACTTTTGTCGACGGCTGGTTGCACACCGGAGACATGGCGCGGATAGATGACGAGGGGTTCGTACAGATCGTTGATCGCAAGAAGGACATGATCTGCCGCGGCGGGGAGAACGTCTACTGTGTCGAGGTCGAGAACGCTTTGGCCGCGCATCCGGCGATCTTTGAGGTTGCGGTGCTCGGCGTGCCCGATGAGGTGATGGGTGAAAAGGTCGGCGCGATCATCGTGCCTCGGCCGGGGCAAAAAGCCGATGTCGATGACATTCTCTCATTCGCGCATAAACACCTGGCGGACTTCAAGGTCCCGCAGTACCTCTCGATCCGCGCGGAACCGTTGCCCCGGAATCCCGGCGGCAAGATACTGAAGGGAAAAATGAGAAAAGAGATTGAGTGGGGCAAGCCCGTGAAGTGAAGGCCACGAATCACACGAATCTCACGAATGATCACGAATGATTCGTGAAGATTCGCGCAATTCGCGTGATTCGTGGCTGGCCCTTCTCGCCCTGTAGTGGACGTCCAGACGCAGGCTGAGTTATTGTCTCGAAGACCAGTGGACTCGATTCCTGCTGATTCGCCTGATCAACTCATCGACTCACTCAAATTGATCCTGAATAAGGAGCGATTAACCATGAACGCATTCCCGTTTCACAGCTCGACTCGAACCGTCTTGAGAAAGATCATCGTCCTTCAATTGTTGGCTGTTTTGCTTGCGGCATCGGCTTCGGCTCAGCAGCCTGCCACCAGGAGGCCGTTGACCCACTCAGACTACGATAGCTGGCGCGCAATTCAGGGACAGACTCTCTCACGCGACGGCAAATTCGTAGCGTATGCGCTTGTGCCTCAGGATGGCGATGGCGAAATAGTCGTTCGCAACCTTGCAACAGGAGCAGAGTGGCGGCATGTTCGCGGCGCACAACCGACCCGCCAGGCGGACCCAACCGGGGAGTTGCCTGCCGGCCCTCCGGTCTTTGTGGGACGGCCCTCGTTCACCGCCGACAGCCGCTTCGTAATCTTTTCGATTCTTCCGACAAAGGCCGAAACAGAAAAGGCGAAGAAGGAGAAGAAGAAGCCCGAAGAGATGCCGAAGAACGCGATGGGAATCATGGACCTCGGCACCGGCGAGGTCACTCGGGTCGATCGAGTGAAGAGCTTTCAAGTTCCGGAGAGCGGCATAGGCTGGATCGCCTATTTGCTCGAGGCCAAGCCTGAGGAAAAGAAGACCGACGATAGAAGACCACCCGACACTCCTGCGGCGGCGGGCCCACCCGATAGGAGAAGGCGAGGAAGTAAGAAGGAATATGGCAGCGATCTCCTGCTGCGCAACCTGGGCGACAAGAGCGAGCGCACGTTTGCCGATGTGCTCGAATATACCTTCAGCAAGGATGGAAAGAGACTTGTTTTCGCT
>DASYSA010000621.1:0-11064 GCA_036003885.1 Blastocatellia bacterium
TCGCGATAGTAACGGTCGAGCTTCGCGTTAGCTCGGAGATTGATGCCAGACATGAGCACGGCGTCTACGGCCTGGTCGAACATCCGGCGCGACAGTTCCGCGTCGCCTTTTGACAGAGCCTCAACGCCGAGGCGATAGCTCCCATCCGCCCGGTCGATGATCGCCTGGATAGGATCAACGGCGCCTTCCTGCGCAGTTTGCGCAGATGCGCTCAAGGGACCGAAGATCGAAAGCAGAAACGACGCGAGGAGGCATAGAACAATGGAACGACCAGCCTGTCTGTCTAGTCTCATCTTTTGAATTTACCCTTTCGATTCGGGATTGCTCTACAGGGACAACCGCAACTCAGACCGTGCTCCTACCAACGATCCCTAAGGGGCTCACAAGCTGCAGCCTCGGCGCTCCCAATTCTTAATCTCTACGGTTAAGCCCTTATACCACGACAAAATCAAGCTAGTCAATAATTTGGTGGCTCCGCAACAAATTTGAAACAATTGGGGTTTTGTCCGTGGTCACTGGTCATTTGTCAGCTGTACCCCTACCGGGTAGCGAGGACTGGTCTCTGAACGAATGTGTTAGATTCCCATGGTCGACGGCTCAGTCACCGTTTGCGTTCCGAGCACTCAGCGTTGATCGGACAACCAGCTGATCGCTCTACCGATGACGAGTGAGATGACGAGTGACAAATGACAACTATCCAATAATCGCGGCCTTCAAGACCTGGCGGACAGAATCGACGAAGATGAATTCTATCTCCTTGAGCAGTTCTTTCGGGACTTCCTCCAGATCACGACGGTTCTGTTGAGGCAGGACTATCGTAGTGACGCGGGCTCGACGAGCGGCCAGAACTTTCTCCTTTATTCCTCCAACCGGCAGCACGTTCCCCCGCAGGGTGATCTCTCCCGTCATGGCGACCGACCGCTTCACCGGCTTTCCGGAAAGGGCTGAGACAAGAGCAGTGGCAAGGGTCACGCCGGCAGAAGGCCCATCCTTCGGAATAGCACCTTCAGGAACATGCACGTGGACATCGAAGCGGCCGAACATCTCCTGGTCAATGCCCAGGTCTTCAGCCCTTGCCTTGGCCCACGAGAACGCAGCCTGCGCCGATTCCTTCATCACGTCTCCGAGCTGGCCCGTCAGAAGCAGCGTCCCCTTCCCGGCCGTCAGCAGCGCCTCAATGAATAGAATGTCGCCGCCCGCGGGAGTCCACGCAAGACCGGTCGCAACACCGACCTGGTCCTTCTTGAGTACCTCTTCCGGATGAACGTGTGGTATCCCAAGAAACTCCTGGAGATTGTTCACGGTCACTCGGACCAGGCCGTTATTTCCCTCGGCAACGCGCCGAGCAACCTTCCGGCAGACGGTCGCAATATCGCGTTCGAACTGGCGGAGGCCCGCTTCGTGAGTGTATTGGGCAATCACTCCTCTAAGCGCCGAGCGACTGATCGTGAGGTTGCGAACCGTGATTCCGTGAGCATCCATCTGTTTCGGAATGATATGACGGCGCGCGATCTCGACTTTCTCCTCCTCGGTGTAACCCGCCAGCCTGATCGTCTCCATGCGATCGCGTAGAGCCGGGTGGATCGTGTCCAGCATATTGGCAGTCGTCATAAACATCACGTTCGACAGATCGAAAGGAACGCCGAGGTAGTTATCGCGAAACGAGAAGTTCTGTTCGGGGTCCAGCACTTCCAGGAGGGCGGATGACGGATCTCCGCGAAAATCCGCTCCGACCTTATCGATCTCGTCGAGCATAATGAGGGGGTTGTTGGTGCCCGCCTGTTGGATCGACTGAACTATGCGCCCCGGCATGGCCCCGATGTAAGTCCTCCGGTGACCTCGTATCTCGGCCTCATCGTGGAGTCCGCCCAACGACAGCCGCTGAAACTTGCGATTGAGAGCGCGAGCAATGGAACGCCCGAGGCTCGTCTTGCCGACGCCGGGAGGCCCAACCATGCAAAGTATCGGTCCCTTGACCTTCTCTTTTAGTTTGCGGACGGCGAGCGATTCGACTATGCGCTCCTTCACCTTCTCGAGGCCGTAGTGATCTTCATCGAGGATGGTTTGAGCGCGTTTCAGATCCAGATTCTCTTCGCTGGCCTTGGACCAGGGCAGACTGACCATTACGTCGAGGTAGTTGCGCAGCGTCGCAGCTTCAGCGGCGTCGGGATGCATGCGTTCGAGCTTCTTGATCTGCCTGTCGACCTCTTCCTCGACCGTTTGTGGCATGTTGGCCTGGAGCATCTTATCGCGGTATTGAGCGATCTCCTCCGCGAGCTCGTTGCCCTCGCCCAGCTCGGTCTGAATCGCCTTGAGTTGCTGTCGGAGATAGAACTCCCGCTGAGTGCGGTCGATCTCGCCCTTGGCCTGAGTGTTGATCTCCTGTTGAACCAGGAGGACGTTGATCTCCCGAGCCAGAAGCTCGTTCACACGGCGAAGGCGATCGACCGGGTTGAGCTTCTCGAGCACGCTCTGGGCGTCGGCGACCTTGAGCTCGAGATTGGAGGCTGCCACGTCGGCGAGGCGGCCGGGGTCTTCAAGATTTGCGACGATCGCCATGACCTCTGAGGAGACGTTCTTCCCCAGGGTGATAGCGCGCTCCAGCGATGCCCTGACATTTCTGATCAGCGCCTCGAGTTCCAGCTCATCAATGCTCGGTTCAGAGTCAGCCAGCGGCTGAATATGAGCGAGAAGATGAGGCAGGTTCTCATCGTAACGGGTGACCGATGCGCGTGTCAGACCCTGAACGAGAATCCTGATGCGGCCATCGGGCATCTTGAGCATCCGCATGATTGCCGCCGCCGTACCGTGATTGTAGAGATCGGGACCGGTAGGCTCCTCTTTTTCCAGGTCTCGCTGGGCAACCAGCATGATCATTCGATCTTCAGCGAGTGCCTGATCAACAGCGCGGATCGACCGTTCTCGCTGAACGAACAACGGAACGATCATGAAAGGGAAGATGACGATGTCCCTGAGCGGCAGCACCGGCAGAGTCTCCGGCAACTGTACTTGCTCGGGTGGAGCTTCAATCTGTACCTCCTCCGGCTCGATTATCGATGTTGACATATTTTCTATGGTTTCCTCGCTGTTGATTGTAAGTTTTGGAGCCTTCGATTACAACCGGATGGGGGGACTCGAGAAAAGTCTATCAGACTCCGCGGTGTAGATTTTCCGGGGACGGAGGTTTCCAGTGCTGAGTGCTGAGTACTCGGGGACAGCACTCAGCACTCAGGACTCAGCACTCAAAACTTCATTTCACGCGGCCGGACCGGACGAGCGACTTAAGCTCGCTCATGAACTCTGAAACGTCCTTGAATTCAAGGTAGACGGAGGCAAACCTCACATAGGCCACCTTGTCCAGTTCCTTCAGCCGTCGCATAATCACTTCACCTATCTTTTCAGTAGAGCGCTCCCGTTCCCGCGACTCTTGAACGTACTTCTCGACCGAGTTGACCAGGGCTTCGATCTTCGCAGTTGGGATGGGCCGTTTCTCGCACGCCTTCATGACTCCAGACAGGATCTTTTCGCGGTCGAAAGGCTCGCGTCGCCCATCCTTCTTGACGACCATATACGGTATTTCGTCAATACGCTCGTAGCTGGTAAAGCGACGCTCGCATTTCAAGCATTCGCGCCGCCGGCGAATAACGTCACCTTCACGGCTTTCGCGCGAATCGACCACGCGGTCTTCAATATGCCCACAAAAAGGACACTTCATCGTTTTAGTCTCGCTGTTGGGAATTCCCGTTTTTGTTTGCGCGATGCGTAGCCCAGCGTCGATCCCCGACCGCGTAAGCGAAGCGTGCGCCCCTCACACATCCCGTATCACCACAGTGTCTGGCGCGACAACTTCATGCACTACCTCCGGACGCACTACCTCCGGATGAGGCGCCTTACCGCCTGAGTCGGTATCTTCAGATTGCTGCTCTCCTATGCGTCTCAAGCGGTCAAGCGACAGACCCTCCTTCAGAACGTAATACAACCCGAACAGAGTCGCGGGCGCGAATACAACCAGGTGCAGGATGATAGCGACCGAAGCGGCTTTGGTGCTTTCAACTCCAAGGAACATCAATGCAGCGGCAGCGGCCTTATGGAACGGGCCAGTGGCCCCGCCCGGCGTCGGCACGACTGAACCGAGCATCGTCAGGCCCATCACAAATACAGCACCAGTGAACGGAACGGCGGCATAGGGAATACCAAAAGCCCGTACAACCAGCAGGTGAGCGAGCGCGACCATCAGCCACAGGAAGAATGTGTATGAGACGGTGATCGCCAGACTCCTGGCGTCATGAAGCACAGCCAGTCCTTCGGATATGTGACGCAACAAGCTCATAGTTGCGTTAAGAATTGGCCGGGGCAGGCGTACAAGCTTCCGTTCCAGATAGTCGAGCGCTCTCGCTCTGCGCTGTCTGAACACCGACAGCCCGTAGACACCAGCGACCGCGCTCGCGAGCAGCAATGCGCCCGTAAGCTTGATCCAGCCAAACAGGTGCATCGCCTCCGCGTCGTCCCGGATATACTCAAAGAAGACAAGGTTGACGGCGAAGAAAAAGACCACGGCTACCATATCGAACACGCGCTCGATCATAACCGTCGCGTAGCTTGCGGAGGGATGGATGCGTTCCCTGGCAGCCAGCATCGCGGGTCGCACGATTAGCTCAGCCGCGCGCCCCATTATGAAAAGCACCGAGAAGCCGACAACGGTAGCTCGAAACAGGGAACTGAGCGAGGCGTGGGCCATGGGTTCGAGCAACCCCCGCCATCTGAGCACGCGGACGAAGTAGGTCCCGACCAGGAGGGCCACCGCGAGTCCGAGCTGAGCCCAGTTGGCCTCGCGCACCTCGGTCCAGACCTCTCCCAGGTCCAGCTTGTGAGCGAACCAGTAGACGAACAGCCCTCCCACCAGGAGGCTTGCGATTGTTTTGAACTTACGACTCAACGCTTCCGGGTCATCCTCGTGTTATGGTATCTTTGAAACCAAAGGCGCATGCCGAGTGATCTTGAGCTCGCCTTGGTCATACGAGCGTAGCCGCTACCGGCTGTGTCGAGCGGGGATTCTAGCACAAAATGTTGACCCTTCGCACGCGGTTGATGTCTCGGGCCGGCAGCTTCGGCAGAAGGGCCTTCGTCGGGGGAACATTTCGCGTCACCGTCTCGTTTAGCGAGTTGGAAGACTTCACCGCTGGATGTTGAAGTTACACATCAGCTTAAGAGAAGGCGACAAGTGGGAGCTAGACTAGCTTTGACATCAAGCGATGCTGAATTGGTTCAGCGTTGTCTCGAAGCCGACCAGCAGGCCTGGTCGGAAGTAGTGCGCCAATTCTCGCGGCGCATCTACAACCTGGCCTATCGGTTTACGACGAGCCATGGCGGCGCCGAGGATCTGACGCAAGAAGTCTTCATCCGCGTCTATCGCTCATTGGATCAGTACGACCCTGCCCTGGGTGATCTGTCGAACTGGCTTATGCGGCTTGCCCGCAACCTGATCATCGACGATTACCGAAAACGGCAGCGGACGCCCACCGATTCGAGCGATGATCTGGCGGATCATGAATACCATTTGCCCGCTGCCAGCGATAGCCCGCACCGTACCCTTGAACGTCAGGAGCGCCGGCTACAGGTGCTTGCCGCAATTGATAAGCTGTCACCTGACCTGCGCGAATGCGTCATTCTTCGAGACATAGAAGAATTGACCTACCAGGAGATCGTCGATCTCCTGAGGATACCTGAAGGCACGGTAAAAAGCCGCATCAACCGCGGACGAATCGAGCTGGCAAAGGTTCTGCGTAGGATGAAGGTGAACCCTGACTGAGCCGCCTGTTGAACGGTCAGGGCCGGCTTGTCGGTGGCCACTGATCGCAGCTCGAGCAGCCATCAGTAGTCTGGCAAACCACTCGATATGAACACTTGTACCCGGCGTTTTGACGCGCCGGCTTCGAAATTTGAAAGGGTGGACCGCAGCTCCACAAATCAGTATGGATTGCAGCACGTTTGAACTGAAATTGAGCGACTACCTGGACGGCTCGTTGAACCGCCCCGAGGCCAGCCTCTTTAGAGAGCATTCGCTTCAATGCCGCACCTGCAGGCGATTGATTGACGACGTGAAGTCGGCCATCAGTGATTGTAACAACCAGGAGAATGTCGAATCGTCCCCGGCCCTGGAAGCGACCCTTTTCATGATCCCAGCCGAGCACACGCCGCTCAACTGTCGGGACTGGGAAGAGGTGATTACCGAATTCCTGGATGGGTTCGTTCCCGCAACGACATATCAGCGCTTTGAGGAGCACGCAACCGCCTGCACAGGCTGCTCCGACCTGCTTACGGACGTAGTCTATGCCGTGGCCGCCTGTCACTCCGTCCACACCTACGAGGAGTACGATGTAAGCGCGGCTCTGGCTGACCGCCTTCTAAAGGTTATGCCGGAGTCGCGCAGGAGTCTTCAACGTAAGCTCGCCGACCGCGTGTCGGCTGTGGCCGCCTTTCTGATGCCCCGAAGAACCCAGGGCGCTCCCTGGAGTTTTGCGACGGCTTCGATTCTGGCCTTTGCTTCCGTGGCTCTGCTGGTCTTCGACTTTTCGGAGGATCTCTCAGTCAAAGGGATTTATCGACAGGCACGCGTGAAGGCAGCCGAGATCTACAGCCGCGGCTCGGACATCTATGCACAGAAGGACGAAGTCGTGGGACGACTGCAGGAGGTGCGGTCGGACATTGACGAAATATGGGAGACGATGGGCGGAGAAGGCCGGCCGGAGAGCGAGAGGGATGCATACGATAGGCGTGAACTCCCCCGCAGGATTAGTCCGGATGGCTCGACGAATTTAGCCCCCAGCCATTGAGGCTCTCCCGATTGATCGAACCAAGGGCCCGGGCCGAACGTTCATTAAGTGGCGACTATTTATACTGACTAAAGGCAGGATTGAGATGTACTGTGCTTACCACCCATCAAATGCAGCGCGGGCTCAATGCGGCAGCTGCGCGCGTCCCCTGTGCGCGGGATGCGATCATCGAATAAAGGGATACCCCTATTGTCAGGACTGCATAATTCTGGGCATCCAGAGCCTCTCGGCTCATCAACAGACCCGCCGCTCCAGAAGTAGCGCACGCCTGGCCGCTCTATTCGGGGTATTCTTGCCGGGCCTGGGAGCAATCTACAATCGTCAGAACGTCAAAGCTGTCGTGCACTTCTTGACCGTCGCGTGCCTTTTTCAGTTGAGGCACATCGGTATTGTCGGAGGCGTCTTCTTTGCCGGCGGGCTTGCGTTCTACGTTTACTCAATCATAGATGCCTATCGAACCGCCCAACTGATTACACAGGGCGGAAACGCAGCTGCCGATGAGGACCAATTCAAGAAGCGACTCGCGCGGCGTGCGCCTGCGATCGGGCTTGGGCTGGTTATAGGAGGCGCGCTGCTGGCATTCCAATTCCTGCAGCCGTTTGGCCTCTCGCTAACTCGCCTCGTACCGGTGGCGCTGATACTGCTGGGTGGGTATCTTCTGAGCTCGCATTTCAAGCGCACGAGAGATAGAGACTATGGGGCGGACCATACCGACCGGCCGCCAAACACACTAATACGAGGGTCGTTCGCCGAACAGGGATCAACAGGGACCCAGGCACGCGCATGGCGTCAGAGGTGAGAAAATTGTCGGCGGCAGGCGGAAAAAGAATTGGGAAGCTTCTGATCGGACTGCTGCTGGTGGGCGCCGGCGTTGCTTTCTTCTTCGTTCCTGCAGGCAGCGGCTTCACGGGTCATCTGTGGACTGTGTTTCTTACATCGATGATGTGGCTCTGGCCGCTCTTTCTGGTTTGCATGGGTATCGTGCGAGTGATGGGTTTCGCCGTCGAGCGTAAGCCGCGTTCACCTTTAGGGGGCACTCTGCTCATCTCCATAGGAGTGCTTTTCCTCGCAAGCCGCTTTCACGCCGATCTCAATGGGCTGAGAATCTACGGCCGCTACTGGTTGGTGCTGCTGGCCATCTTCGCCGCAGTCGAGCTGCTCCGTTACTACTCCCACCGGCACGCTGAGGGACCGCCCCCGCGGATGTTCACAGCCGGGCGGCTCATCGTCATCGGGTTAATCGTGGGAACCGGGGTGCTTGCCAATCGTGTGGCAGGCAGCAATCCCTCTTTGCTCTCGTCGCTGAAACTTCCTGGTGTACTGGGCGGCATACGAGATTCAGTTGTAGGCGAGACCTTCACGTTTACGGATGCGCCCATAACCGCACAGGAGTTGCGACCGGGCGCGCGCATAACCGTGAGCAACAGCTTTGGCGACCTAAAGGTCACCGCGGGCCAGATTCTGCGGGCAAGCCTGACCAAGGGAGTGCGCGCCTGGAATGAACAGGACGCTCGCCAGATCTCGGATAAGATTCGACTCGTCGTGAATCAGACTCCGGACGGCATTACGATCTCGACTAATCGTGAGCAGTTGAATCAGCAGTTCACAACCGATATTCAACTTGAGGTTCCCGCCTCGGCCTTGTTAAGCATCAGCGGCAGCTATGGCACGATTAACGCAAGCGGAACCCGGGGGCAAATGGCGATCAAGTCGAGTTATGGTAAGGCGATTGTATCGAATGTGGCCGGCGACTTGAGTTTCGAGCTGGCATACTCTGATATCACGGCCTCCAGCATCAACGGCAATCTGATCGCAACGGGAGCCAAGAATGCCAGGATAAGTGGGATCAGCGGATCCGTGGAGCTGTCGGCCAGCAATGGCTCGGTCGACCTGCGAAACGTATCCGGCGAAGTCCAGGTAGAGGCTCCGTTCAGCAGGATTGTGGCGGCGGACCTTGGGGAGACGGCTCAGCTAAGGACTCAGCACGCGAGTGTTCAGATTACTCGAGCGGCTGATCTGATCATCGTAGCGCCTCACTCGGACGTTCGTGCTGAAAACATCAATGGCGACTTGCAAGTCTCCTCTTCCAACAGCGATATTCAACTCCGCGCGATTTCCGGGGGTGTAACGATATCGGCCGAGCGCAGTTCGGTGAACGCCGAAGATGTACGCGGGCCGGTCGAGGTGGAGACGTCGCACGGGAGTGTGGTCGTAAAGAACTTCTACGAGGGCGTAGACGTGCGAACAAGCTACCGCGACGTTACACTCGTTGCGGCGGGGCATCCCGTCGACGACATCAAGGTTGACAACGATCATGGCGAGATAAGGCTGGTGCTGCCTGAGTCGAGTGAGTTTGTTCTCGACGCTTCAAGCGAAAGCGGACAGGTCAGGCAAGTGGGTTTCGGAACAATTGCTCAGAAGGGGCGCGACGCCTTGCGCGCTGTTCTGGGTTCGGACGGCCCGACAATCACGCTGCGGACCTCGTTCAAGAACATCACGATTCAAGCGACCGAGGCTCGTCAGGCCGTCGCTACTGGCGGCGTCAACTAGCCGCGCCTTAAGCCATACAGAGGGGCTATGAGTTCGAGTTTTCGGATCTGATAAGGAGGTTGCTAATGGTAATTCTCAGGTTGGTACTTGGAATGGTGGCGTTCATTATTGCCGTGAAAATACTGGCGATCTTGCTCGCGGTAGTTGGGTTTGCTCTTGGCCTGATCAAGCTGGCAGTCATTCTGGGCATCTTCGTGCTGATCGGATGGCTGATCTACAAGGTCATATCCCCAGGGCGAACAGCCCAGGTCTAACAGAATCTGAAGAACCGGTCCGCCGGACACAGAAGACAGAGGGACGAGGTAAGCCCAACCCTCTGTCTTCTCCGTGTCCCGGTTCTTGTCAGGATCCGGCATCGTCCGTGGGCCGGCCGGACGCGCCGGCATTGAGTTTTCGTCGTCGGGGCCTCCCGTCTTCATCTTAGTAGGAAGAATCTCAATTCCCACGCTAAACAGCAGCAGTGTACCTCCTACCATTCCCCGATTGTTACAATTTTGATAAGTCTCAAAAAAAGTCGTCGAGAACTATTGCCAATCCCTGGCCCGTGTGATAGCCTGCGCACCTGTCCTAAATGGTAGCGGGAACAGACCTCTTCACATTGGGTTTTTATTAGCAAGGATTTTAGTTGGTCCGGGTGTTGCTGTGGGACATTGGTAACATCCCCATACTCTGGTGCCAGAGCCAAGGAGACACTGAATGTCGGATAAACGACGCCTGTTTACCTTCCTGATCGCAAGCAGTCATACCTCTAAAGTCAGACGTCTTAGCATTCATCACAATGTCATTTATGCGGGTGGCGGAATTCTTCTCGTGACCGTCCTTCTGACGATCTTTGGCGCAATCAGGGTGGCACAGCACGAGGCGCTCAACCTTAAGTACGAATCCATAAAGGCCGAGAACGAGGGATTGAAGAGGGAGAACGACTCCTTTCAGAACTCCTACGGCAAGCTGAAAGGGCAGATCTCTTACATCGGCGACATGTCGAAGGAACTTGCCAGACAGGCAAAGATGGACGCGGCATCTGATGTTGAGGCTCAGGTTGGCACAGGCGGACCCGAAACCGTGGCGGCGCTGGATAAGGCGGCCGATAGCCTCGAGCGCCAGGTGAGACACATAAGCGATCGCCTGCACTCAGACCTGCTGCGGCTCGCCTCTATTCCATCGGGCTTGCCGGTGAGCGGATATGTGACCGACGGGTTTGGCATACGACACAATCCGTTTGGCGGCGAGGGACGAGAGTCTCACAACGGTGTCGACGTCGCTGTCGAGTTCGGCACTCCCGTTTCAGCTACGGCGGACGGCCTTGTAGTCTGGGCGGCTCCCTATGCGGGATATGGCAACCTTGTCGTTGTATATCACAGCAACGGCATCACCAGCCGTTACGGCCACCTGTCGAAGATCACTGTCGAGGCAGGACAACGTGTCAAGCGCGGCGACCAGGTTGGCCACGCCGGCAGCACAGGGCGATCTACCGGTCCACATGTCCATTACGAGATACGACAGAACGACCAGCCCGTCGACCCGCTTCAGTACGCCGGGCAAGCACGCCCATGAGTCCTGGTTGAGCAGTCGCACCTGTGCGGTTCCACAACAATCTCGGTTTTGTAGATCTCCTCGTGTCGTTTGTCGAATCAACATTCAGAGGCAAGTACGTCATGCCTCGCATCCCTGTTATCAACCG
>DASYSA010000622.1:0-6368 GCA_036003885.1 Blastocatellia bacterium
CCGTCATTAACCGTCCCCCGAGTCTGGTCGCTAGAACTTCGGCGCCGGGTTCAACCGCTGGCCCAGCTTTGGTGGCGCGCCGATGTGTCTGGTAACGTGGTTATAGCCGCCGTTCGTAAAGCCTGTCCCGTTACGGGATCCTGAACCACCTGCATTGCCGGAAGCGGAACCGTATCCGCTTCGGCCGTTGCCGGCGTTGGATCCCCCGCCGCCAAAGGGTCCATCGCCTCCAAAGCCCCCGCCGTTTCCAGTCCCTCCGTTTCCTCCTGCTCCACCGTCCGCACCCAAACCAGGCGTGCCGGTGCCTGTAGCGGACCCGAACGCATCGCCGCCGGGAATTCGCCTCGGCCGTATGACGCTCGCCATGGTAACCAGCCGCTCAGCGTTCTTATCGCCGGCGATCTCTGTTCGGCCGGTCAAGGTAACTTCAACTGCGACGGTGCTGTTCTCGCGCGCCAGGCTCTGGCTGGTCACCCATTTTCCATCCAGGTCCCCGTCCTTCACTTCGAGGTATCGAAGCTGAAATGCCACGATGTTCCGTGCGACGGTGATGGGCGCGCCATCATTAACCGACAATGCGAGCGCCGGGTGCTCGGAGTCTGTGCTCCGATCCACGAAGTAGCGTTTGATCGTAACGGGTCGCAGAGTGAACGCCCCATTTTCGTAGGTCGAGGCAAACGGGATAGTCGAATCAACGCCGCGATGCTGGACTGCCTCGAAGGTGATGCCCAGCTTTCCATCGTCAGTCAGCTTGGCACTCTTCGCTTTGATGAAGTCGAACTGTACGGCCCCATCGGCCAGGACTGAGCTGACGACGAACTCCTCATCCTGCTCTATTGCACCGATGACATCGGCGGCTGTGAGATGTCCGGCGCCGTTCGGGACTGTTTCAATATAGTGATCAGCAACACTGAACGGCTTTGCGGAGGTTGGAATCAATGGAAGTCCTTGCGCGGGAATCTTGGTTTCGGTATCGGACGAGACCACGGTCAGCTCATCGGTCTTGCCTTGAGGTCCGTTGTACGAATAGATCGATCGGAATTTCGGACCGAAGCCCAGGCTATTCTCCTTGGACTGCTGGATGTCGCGCGTGAGAAAGTCCATCAGCAGACGGGCGTTCTGATCCATCTCTGATACTCCCTGCTCGGCGCGAAAAATGGTCTGACTCTTTACCAGCAACGTGCACACGGTGCCGAGGATGATGCTGAACACAAGCATCGCAATCATCAACTCGGTCAGCGAGAAGCCGCTCTCTGAAGCTCTGGAGCCTTTGTCGGACTCTTCGAGCGGATTGGGCCGCCCTGCTTGTCGATAGTCAGTCCAAAGAAGCATTGTCCATCTTGTTGATTTCATCCGTCCCTCCACAAGTTCACTGCGCTTCGCGCAGCGATCAATTGAAACCCCTGGATCCGGCCTGTAGTTCCCGGCTATTGGCCTGTAAGCACTGTATAAAGGTCGACCAGCTCCGGCGCCTTGCCTTCGGTGGCATATTCACTCTTCACCCGAACCGCGACAGTCAGCCGCCGGTCGGCAGGCTCGGATTCGCTGCTCGACATGATGACCCATCGGCGCGAGTAGCTGATGCGATCATCGGGAAATGGATTGGTGTTGGCTATCGTGCCGTCGGGCCGGCGCGTCTCGGAAGTGCCGTCGGGTCGAATAACGGTGATCGTTCCCTCCGGTTCAATGTCGTCTCGTCCGGCAAGAATAATCTTGTCGAAGTAATACGAGTCGTCGCCTCCCCAGGTATCCTCCTCGAGACTGCCGACGATGAACGCGTCGTCCTCTCCGTGCGCCTTCGGGTTGGAGACCATCTTCGCCGGATCCACAAGCCTCGCAAACGTTACCGTGCCCAGAGCTTCGAGTTTGTCTTGAGCGAGAACGGTCGCGGTGGTCATGTTTCGCGAACTCGCGTTAGTCTTCATCGCTATGGTGAACAGGCCTGCGAGGCTCACCAGTCCAACGATCGTGACCAGCAACGCGATCGACGCTTCGATGAGAGTCAGGCCCCGCTGGCCGTGGGCCTCTGGCGCTCCGACCATTCTTACTCGTATTCGATCCGGCTGCTCTGTGTTCCTTCTCATTTCTGGTTCCATTCCCGGTCTTAGCCGTGAGGTATATTTACTGTCTCTTAGAGTCGGACATGGTTATCTGTCCGGTCGGCGATACCGTAACAACCGTGTAGTATCCGTCGGCGCCGTTGATGCGAATAGTGGGACTCTCTTTCGGCAGAGGCGTCACCACACCGCGGCCGTCGAATGCGACTTTCCTGGGCGACTCGTCGGAGATGGCTATTCCCTCCGGCAAGATGACCGCGCCTCTCTTTTGCGGCTCGGCCAGGCCTTCGGAGTCATACTCCTCGATGTCTATTCGATGAAGCTCTGATATGTTGATGCCCGCGCGCTTGTTGTCCGACGTTGCAAGATATCGAGCTCGCTGCAATGCGGTCGCGACGTTGCGGGCAGCGACTCCCAGCCGGTACATCTTCATGTAGACGATTACCTGTGGCACAACGAAAGCGGCGATAACCGCTATCACGAGCAGCACAACCGCCATTTCGATCATGCTGAAGCCGCGCTGTCGCAGGTCTCGATGAAGGTTGAGAGTGGTCCGTTGGCGGAACATATGGTTACAAGTACGGCAGACTTTTCCCTAGTTCAGTATCCCTGGGAGGCAGAGCAACCCAAAGACGGTCAATACATTCGGAGGCATTACCGTGAATTGAGAAGAAGCTACTGGGGGCGCCAACAAACGAACAGGTGCAAATCGCCTTTGGTATAGGCAACCCGCATTCCGCGATTGAGCGCCTGTAGGGGGCGCCTCCGTGCCGGGCCCTGCGTCAACAACCCATATGCGGGTAAGAGGCGGGCACGGACGCCCGACCGGACAGGGTTACTATCGACGCGCGATTGAGACAACCGACAGCTAGTAAGACTTTTCTGTTTCTTGGTAAACTGAATCGGATGAGCGACAGCAGAACCTTCCTGGCGCGCAATCCGGGAGAAGAGATGGCAACACTCTTAAGCGGCGACGACAAATTGACAACCGACAATCTGGATCTATTGTTGAATGTCCTACCAGTCCACGTACGCGACGCGCTGAGCGACGCCGGCAATGTTGAATCGCTCATAGAGGTGGTGTTGGATCTCGGCCGTCAACCGGAAGCGCGATATCCTGGACACGCCGCGTACCTCACGGATAGCCTGGTGACGCGGGAGGAACTCCAGTACGTAGCGAGCCGCGTCGGCAGCTTCACCCGAGACAATCGCGCCGGTATCGAGCGCACCCTTCATCGTATCTCCGCTATGCGAAATCGCCTCGGCGAGATCGTGGGCCTGACGTGTCGCGTCGGACGAGCCATCTACGGCACCGTCGACATCATCCGCGACATCGTCGAATCAGGCAGGAGCATTCTGCTGATGGGTAAGCCGGGGGTGGGCAAGACTACTCTGCTGCGCGAAGCCGCACGAGTGCTGGCCGACGACCTCGAGAAGCGGGTCATCGTAGTCGATACCTCAAACGAAATAGCCGGTGATGGCGACATCCCACATCCAGGGATTGGCCGTGCCCGCCGCATGCAGGTCCCCGAGCCCGACCACCAACACGCCGTGATGATTGAGGCGGTCGAGAACCACATGCCCGAAGTTATCGTCATCGACGAGATCGGCACAGCCCAGGAAGCCCTGGCCGCGCGTACTATCGCAGAACGGGGAGTTCAGCTCATCGCTACCGTACACGGCAACACGCTTGAAAACCTGATGATCAACCCCACATTTTCGGACCTGGTGGGAGGCATTCAACCGGTCACACTTTCCGACGAGGAGGCGCGACGGCGGGGTACTCAGAAGACCGTACTCGAGCGTAAGGCTCCTCCGACCTTCGATGTACTGATCGAGATCCAGGACACGGACAGGTTAGTAATACATCCGGATGTCGCCGAGGCTGCAGACCAGATGCTCCGAGGCTACATACCGAGCACGGAGATGCGCGAGCGGCGCCCTGGCGGCCAGGTCGCGATCACGCAGCCGGAGCCTCGAGCCGCACAACCGTCTCCGAAATCGACAGCAAGGGACGAATCCCCTCTCGCAGCCAAGAGAAAAGGGGTGCTGCGAATATATCCTTATGCGTTGAGCCGCGAACGACTCGAGCGCGCTATTCATGAACTGGGCGTATCCGCAAAGGTGACCAACGACCTCAACGAGGCCGACGTGCTTCTCACCCTGAAGGCCCATGCAAAACGCCAGTCGCAAAAACTGCGCGAGGCTCGCGGCCGAAGCGTTGAGGTCCATGTGATACGGAGCAACACGCTGACACAGATGGAAAACTTCCTGCGTGAAGCCCTCGGCGTGACCCGCTATGAAAATGAAGAAGCAGGGATGCAGGAAGTTGAAGACGCAGTCATTGAAGCACTGGAGCAAAACAGGACGGTGGAGTTGGCGCCTCAATCCAGGTACGTCCGGCGCATGCAACACATCTACGTCGAGCGAAGCGGGCTTTCGTCAGAGAGCAAGGGTCAGGAGCCGTTGCGACGCCTCATAATCTTTCCACATAGATGAGAAGAGGAAATGCGAAATTCGAAATGCGAAATTCGAAATGAGCCGCAAGCAATTTCGAATTTCGAATTTCGCATTTCGAATTTCCTACTGAGGAGGCGGCATTGACACCGGCTCTTTCTGGCCTCGATGACAGGTATAGCAGTTTACTCGGCCCCTGCCATTGAAGTACTCCTTCGCAACCACTCCGGTCATAGCCAGCATCTTGCGCGCGGTCAGCTTGTTCGCTTTGTCGTCTTTCTCGAACGCGCCGGGTACATGGCAGAAGGAACAATCAACTCCGAGAGACCTGGTGAAACCATTCATAGTCGCCATCAGGCGCCCCGCCGTAATCCCCTTCAGGCTCTGGATGTTCTTGAAGGCATCCTCCACCGGCCGCTTGTCTTCGTCGGCCTTCTTGTTGTCCTCGTCGGCCTTGGCCCTCATCTCCGCCGGCATCCGCTCTGGTTCGACGTGTCCTCGATGGCAGGTGTAGCACGTGACCTTGTTCGTGCTCAACTCTGTGCTGATCGTGCGAACCATCTTGAACATCGTCCGCGCAACCTGCTTCGGCTGCTTGTCGTCCTTATCGAACTCACCCGGAACATGACAATGCGCGCAATCGGTTCCGAGGAAACTTGCAATCTTGGACATCGCCCCCATCACCTGCGATGCGGGAATCCCTTTAAGTACCTGTATATTCTTAAAAGCCTCTTCCGCTTTCTTCTCTTGCGGCCGCGTCGCCGTGTCTCTCTCGAAACCAGAAAGGGGGCTTCCCGCGGTTGTTCCGGCCATCCCCTCACCGGCCTTCGAACCCTCGGTCAGCCAGCCTGCGATTGACAGGCAGATGCTCAACGACAGCACTGTGCTGCGAACGATCCTGGAAACTTTGCTCTTCTGCATCTATTGAGTCTCCTCTTAGTCCATTAAGGTCGTAGTAGCCTCCACGTGCCACTGTCGTGAGGCCCGACAATTGAGATCGTCAACGTCACCAATCCAGGCCCTGGTCACTTGACCGGTGTGAACGCTTCCCAGTCGAACGTGATGCCCAGAACCAGTCCGGTTCGCGGCGCGTTCTTCGACAGCCCGAAGACCCCGGCCGCATTCCATCGAACCCCCAGGGCCCGCACTTGAGCCCCCAGCCGCGCTTCAGAAAAATCTTCAGTCCCGATCGGCGCGTGCTTTCGCGTGGAATGAAATCCATTCACTTCCCCAACCACGTTGAACCGATCAGACACAGTGTAGATTCCGGCCACCCCGTACATCAGCACGTCGTTCTGCGTGAACTGGTTCAACGGGGCCTGCAAAATGCCGAGGCCGACGTTGCCAAACAGGTTCAGCTTCTGATCCAGAAACCGCTTGCCGGCGTTAACTGTTGAATAGAAATTCGTTGTATTAGTGCCGATTCCGAGAGCCTGATTGCTATTTGGCAATTCCACTCCGAAGCGGAATCCAAGAGAGGGAGCGCGCCGCGACTCGTTGCGAAGCTTGATCTTCATCCACAACTTCGCATCTCCAACGTCATTCGTATCGGCAGCGCTTGCGCCAAGCCTCAGGGGAATCGCGGAAGGCCCATGCTGATCAATCGAGAGAAGGTTCTGCACGGTCCACTCGATTTGAAACTCCACATTGGATGCCAGGCCGAAGCTCAGCCGCGTGTCCGCAATCCTTGTCAGATCACCGCGCAAACCGGAGACAGCGAATCGTTGGTTTTGAAGAAACTCGAATCCCGATTCGATGCGAATGACTCCGGGCTTGATTACCTCAACGTCTTCAGTCAGCAGCGGCCTCTGTTGAGCGATCGCGCCGGATGCACAGCAGGCTATGAAGATCGAC
>DASYSA010000623.1:0-8481 GCA_036003885.1 Blastocatellia bacterium
TGCGAAGTTCTCTCTTGACTCTGGGTACACTCACACGCACTTGACCAGCGATGCGGTGATCGTTTTCTTCGCTCCTCCGCCGGGAGGCACGGCCAGCGTTAGGACGGTCGGGTTGAGCCGGTATTTCGTGCGGGATGACTATGCGTTCTTGAATGCGTTCGTACAGCTTCATCCGCGCGCGTCGTTATACGCAGGCTATCGCATACACAGGGACCGGGGCCAAGGTGACCGGGTCTCGTCCCCAGGGGTATTGATCGGGTCTTACCCGATACAGTTCTCCTCACCTGAGTTTCGGTTGGCTGTCAGGCTGCACAACCGGGTCGACTGGAACGTCGGGTATCAGTACTTCGACTTCAAGGAGAGGTTTGTTAACAACCAGTTCTACCAGGCTCATCTGCCCTACATGTCGCTGCGGTTCTACATCGGCCGCGGGAAGGACTAGGAGCGCCGGCATGTGCCAAGGGGAGAACTAAACTGAAAGAGACTGTTGAACGAATGGGGTCCCACCACAAGCCGTGGAGATCGGACCCCTTTTTATAACCGGTGTGCGAAACCCCGAGGGCAGACATCTGGCGCCTTCGGACTATAAGACGAAGATGACTAATCGCAAACGTAGAAGGAGTAGAACCATGGATTTTTCGATGAAGCAAGTGATAAAACTCGTAACGGTGGCGTTGGCCGTTCCCGTTCTGGCGGCAACTCTGTTGACCTGGGCGCCCCCACTAGTCAGCGCCGAAGCTGATGGAGTAGCGGACTTCAAAGCTAAATGCGCCAGCTGTCATGGGGCAGATGGCAAGGGCGCCACTCCGGTTGGAAAAGCGTTGAAGATTCGCGACCTGAGCTCGACTGAAGTACAAAGCCAGTCCGACGATGAGCTTCTAAACGTCATCGCCAAGGGTAAGGGTAAGATGCCCGGATATGAAAAGACTCTGGGTGTGGACAAATGCAAGGAGCTCGTGGCATGTATCCGCACACTCAAACAGTAGCTCCGACTGAAGAGGCCCGGCTTTCGATGAGCGATCGCGCTGCGCGGTCGGTGCGATGTGAAGCTCACACTCCTGTGTTCTGCGGCATAGCACAGGAGGTTTTCGAAGTACTGACCAGAGACTCGAGGGGAGATCTAAATGGGTCACGACAAATCCGATGGACCTCGGCCAAGCCTGTATCGGAACTTCATCAGCCTTGCAGGCATAGCCATCGTCTTCGCGAGTCTCGCCAGTATCGTCCTTCTATTCCTCATCGAGGTTTCCGGATCACACGAGAACCCATATCTTGGCATCCTCACGTATCTAATGTTTCCATCGGTTCTGGTCTTTGGTCTGATCACCATACCGATCGGGATGTTGTTAGAGCGGCGCCGGCGGCGCAAGTTGGCGCCCTCCGAGACCCGCGCCTACCCGGCACTTGATCTCAACGACCCACGCCGCCGCCTCTCATTGCTGGTCTTTCTTTCACTGACCTTGTTGTTTGTTTTCGTCAGCGCGTTCGGAAGCTATCGCGCATATGAGTACACGGAATCGGTCTCTTTCTGCGGCCAGCTCTGTCATTCGGTGATGAAGCCCGAGTTTGTCGCATACCAGGCTTCGCCGCACGCTCGCGTCCGTTGTGTAGAATGCCACGTCGGGTCGGGAGCGGGCTGGTACCTGAGATCGAAGATGTCCGGGGCCTATCAGGTCTATTCGGTCAATTTCAATAAGTATCCCAGGCCCATTCCAACGCCCGTTCATAACCTGAGGCCGGCGCGGGAGACGTGCGAACAGTGCCATTGGCCTGAGAAGTTCTTCGGCACGCAGTTGAAGATCTTCAATCACTACGGCTACGATGAAAGCAATTCGCTCAGTCAAACCCGAATGCTGATCGACACCGGCGGCGGCAGTCCGGCGAAAGGTCTGGTAAGCGGAATTCACTGGCATATGAATACCGGAAATGAGATCACCTTTATCTCGACGGATCAGCACCGCCAGGTGATTCCGTGGGTGCGGTTGAAAGACAGGGAAGGAAACACAACTGAATACCTTGCCCGCGGGTCGCGCCTGACACAGCAGGAGATCGACAGCACACCCAAGCGCCTCGTGGACTGCGTTGAGTGTCACAATCGTCCGTCGCACGTCTACGTTGCTCCGGACCGCGCGGTGAACGAAGCATTCGTGGCCGGCCGTCTCGACGCATCATTGCCCTATCTGAAACTCCAGGCGGTCGAGGCGCTGTCGAAGCCGTATTCGACCAATAAGGAAGCGGTCGAGGCCATCTCCACGAGTCTTCTCCAGTACTACCAGACGAAATACCCAAACGTGTATGCCTCCAGGCGACAGTCGATAGATGCCTCAGTGTCCGAACTGCAGAGGATCTTCCAGACCTATTTCTTTCCAGAAATGAAGACTGATTGGACCTCTCATCCTGACAATGTCGGCCACTATTACTCAATTGGGTGCTTTCGTTGCCACGACGGTAAACACGTCAGCAATAAAGGCGAGACCATAAGGGCTGACTGCAACATCTGTCACACCGTTCTCGATCAAAGCGAAGCAGGAAAATCGGTGCCAGTTAAGGATGGGGCCTTCCAGCACCCAATCGATATGGGGGACATGACAGGCATCTCATGCACCGAGTGTCACACGGGAAGGGGACTCAGCCAATCGCCGAGTGTTTCGAAGGTCGATGGAATCTCTCCGTCTTTTGTCGCGCCAGCCGACGGAAAGCGCAGTCGTGATCACCTGGGCAGCCGAATCGCTTCCTGGCGATAATTAGGCCGGCCACGAATCACACGAATGTGACACGAATTATTATTGATGATTCGTGCCGGGCCCCTTATGCCCCGAATCATTCATACACACTCTCCACATTCGCCATCACGATTGGTGGCTCGCCGGTTGCTATTAGAGCAAGGGTGACCCAGCAAGCTGGTCTCGTGACGTTTACACACTCGCTGAAGCGGAGGAATCAAAGGAGATGGCTCGCATAGACTCTTTAGAGCTGTCCATTGACGGCAGGCAAGTGGGGATTTCACCCGAGTTGCTGGGGAAATATAACCAGCCGGGGCCCCGCTACACCAGCTATCCCACCGCGCCCGAATGGGACGACACTTTTGGGCCGGTTCAACTGCGGCTAGCCTACGAACGAGCCAACGCTACGGCCGCCCCTCTCTCGCTATACTTTCACATACCTTTCTGTGACTCTCTCTGCCTGTACTGCGGATGCAATGTGGTAATAAGTAAGAAACACGAAATAGCTCATTCATATCTCGCCCATCTCAAACAGGAGATCGACCGCGTAAGCTCTCACGTCGACCCCTGTCGCGAAGTCAAGCAGTTGCACTGGGGCGGAGGCACTCCAACGTATCTTTCCCCTGAGCAGATCGAAGAGCTCTTTATCTATATTCGCGGCCACTTCTCATTTGCTCAGGATGCCGAGATCGGGGTGGAGATCGACCCGCGCGCAACTACTGAAGCGCAGTGCCGCCTACTCAAGCGTCTGGGTTTCAACCGGCTGAGCATGGGCATACAGGACTTCAATCCGTTGGTGCAAAAGACCGTCCATCGAGTTCAACCATACGAGATGACCAAAGCGTTGTTCGATTGCTGCCGTGAGCTCGGCTTTGAGAGCATCAACATGGATCTGATCTACGGGCTGCCACATCAGACAACGGAGAGCTTCAGTGACACCGTGGACAAGATAATCACTATCGACCCGGATCGCATAGCGGTCTTCAGCTATGCCCATGTGCCCTGGATGAAGAAGCAACAAGGCAGTTTCGCCCGCTTTCTTCCCGAAGGCCGTGAGAAGTTCCGGATCTGGTCGAGAGCCATACAGAAGCTGACCGACGCAGGTTATCGATACATTGGGATGGATCACTTCGCTCGTCCCACCGATGAGTTGTGCAGGGCTCAAGATGACCGCACACTTCATCGCAACTTTCAGGGCTATACAACAAAAGGGGATTGCGACCTGCACGGTATGGGTGTGAGCGCGATAAGCGGGCTCGAAGACGTCTATGCGCAGAACTGGCGAGAGCTTCCACGCTACTATCAGGCCATCGACGAGAATCGGCTTCCCACGATGCGAGGCATGCGAGTTTCAGCGGAAGACAAGTTGCGGAGAGCGGTCATCAACCGTCTGCTCTGCCACTGTGTTGTGGTGAAGTCCGAAATCGAGCGTGAGTTCGGGGTGCGCTTCGACGAGCACTTCGCCGGCGAGATCAGCCAACTTGCCGATTTCGAACGAGACGAGATGGTCTCGATGAGTGCCGATCGAATCGAGGTAGCAGGGCTTGGGCGCATCTTTATTCGCAACGTTGCGATGGTGTTCGACGAGTATGCTAACCGACAGCAGACCCGCCAAGTCTATTCGAGCACGCTTTGAATCCCAAGAACCGTTCAGGGGAGTGATCCCATGGCATAGACCGGTCCTTGCGCCGACTGCAAGAAATTCGAGGGCGGAAAGGCTGCGGCAAAGATCGCCGCAGCCTTTCTTGTGTTTGCGTAACTCCCGGCCCGCGATTTGCCCTACCATAGGAAGATACCGTCTTGCTGGGGAAAATTGCTCAGCTCTTTGAGGAAAGGAGCAATAGGAGGAGCGCACGAATCCTGGAGATTAGTCATAGGGCACGCGAATGAGATTCGTTTTCCACGAGTTCAGACCGAGAAGGTGCCTGCGATGTCGAAATCGTCTCAGTGTTGATTTGAAGGAGGCAAAGAATGTCAGGACCCCTGCACACGCTAAAGCATGAACACCGCGTAATCGAAAGGAGTCTCCGGGCGCTTGATGGCGTCTGCGCCAGGCTCGTCTGGGGGGAGCAGGTGCCGGCGGATGTTCTCAAAAGACTGGTCGACTTCATCAGTGGATATGCCGATGGATTTCATCACCTCAAAGAAGAAACCTACCTGTTCCCCGCGCTTCAACGTCAAGGTATCTCGGGCCATCGCGGAGCGCTGGGCTTGATCGAGCAGGAACATGAGCGCGAGCGCGAGCTGACGGCTGAGATGCGTAGTGCGATCGAGGGATACAAGGGCGTAGATCCAAATGCGCGACAACGTTTCGTCGAGGCGGCCCATCGCTACGTAGACCTCCTGGTTCCCCACATCGAGCACGAGGACAGCATGCTCTTCAGGATCGCCGACGAGTTGCTTGATGAGGAAGAGATAACGTTCCTGAGTGAGGGGTTCAAGTACGCTGCGGCTGAGATTGGCGCGGTCCAGCTTGAGGTTTACGAAGAGATGGCGGCCGAGCTGGAAGAGACATGGGGTATTTAGCAATGGCTGCTCGGATACGAGACGCATCCAGGTTGGCGGAGAGACAGGGATGAGTCTTCGAGTGATGTTGAAGCTTCCCAGGGAACACGGCGCCTGGGCTATGCTCTATGTGCCTCTGGTTACCGGCGTTCTGGTTGCGTGGAGCTTCCCGTTGCGAGTACTGTTATTCGTGTTGTCGGCGACCTTCCTCTTCGTAGCGCGAGAGTCGTCAGTGTCGTGGTGGCGCGCGTATCGCAGAGGCGAGCACCGGGCCGACGCCCTTGAACGTCTCATCATCTATCTGGGCCTTGCCGGACTGTCGATAGCTCCCCTGGTGTTCATTGATCGGCTTTATCTGCTGGCGCCGCTCGGGCTCGCCGCTTTGCTGTTGTTAGCCGTCAATACCGAGCAAGCGGCGAGACGCGAAGACCGAACGATCTTCGGCGAGCTTCTCGCCATCGCGGGTTTGACGATGACCGCTCCCGCGGCTCACTACGTCGCCCTGGGTGAGTTGCAGCCTGCTGCATTCTGGCTGTGGCTGTTGTCGGCGCTCTACTTTGTGAGCAGCGTATTCTACGTGAGGCTAAGGGTGATTCTGATCAGCCCCAGGAAACAGGCCGAACGCAAAGGCGCGTGGCGCAGGTGCGCTTCTTATCACGTTTTCCTGCTTGTTTCACTGTCTCTGCTTACGGCAAGCGATACACTGAGTTTCTTTGTGCTGGCAGCCTTCGCCCCCGCTCTCGCGAGGGCCTCCTGGTGTCTGATCAAGCCCGGCGGACAACTCGTCCTGAAGCGATTGGGCCTGCAGGAAATCGTTTACTCGGTCGTCTTCCTGATCTTCATCATGCTGACGTTTCGCCACGCTTAAAAGGCGAGCGCGAACAAATTCCCCCTGGATCCCTGGCAATCGGTCTGCAGGCAGGGATCCCACAATTCATGTCGAAAGAAACGATCAAAGCATCGGCCTGGGGCGTGGCGGTTACGGTGGGTATCGCCGTTTTCATCGTGATTGGGTCGCGCAATCTCTCACATTTCGATGCGGCGCTGGTCGGTTACACCTTTGCAGTGCTGTTTGCTGCGTTTGCAATCACCTATCGCTACGCGATGTGGCTGCAACGACCGCCCACCGCGCTCTATTGGAAGCGGGGCTGGCAGGTCTTCTTCAAGCCCCGATATCTGGCCCGCAACATCAGGGCATGGATCGGAAGGCTCGTGACCGAGTTCGCCCTCAACCTGTTTATCTTTCGAAGAGGCAGACTCCGGGGCGGCGCTCACTGGCTAATTATGTGGGGCTGTGTGATCGCAACCGCCATCACTTTTCCTCTCGTCTTCGGTTGGATTCATTTCGAGACCCTTCCCGGCGACCTCACACAGTACAGGACCTACGTCTTTGGATTTCCGACTGTCACCTTTCCAATCAAATCTATGATGGGCTTTCTGACTTTTCACGGACTGGTATGGGCTTCGTTTCTGGTCATTGCCGGAGTGATGCTGGCTATGAGACGGAGAATGCGCGATCACGGGGCCGCCGCGCTTCAACAGTTCGGTGAAGACTTTCTGCCCCTGATTCTGCTGTTCGCGATAAGCATGACGGGGTTGATGATGACGGCCAGTTATACCTGGCTGAAGGGATACGCCTACGAATTCCTCGCGATACTGCATGCGATCACGGTGATCCTCACTCTCCTGTGGCTGCCATTCGGAAAGCTCTTTCACATCTTTCAACGTCCTGCTCAACTCGGAGTCAGCTTCTATAAAGACGTTGGAGCACGCGAAGAGCCTGCGAGGTGCCGTCGCTGCGGTGAGCCATTCACGTCGCGGCTGCATGTCGAGGATCTGATCGAGGTCGAGCGGCGACTCGGCTACCGCTACGAAATGAGGGAGAACTCGGCCGGTCACTATCAGTGGATCTGCCCGCGCTGCAGGCGAGCGATGGTGGTGCTTGCGCAGGGACATGCCTGGGGTGAGCAGCTCGGCGGCGAGGAGATTCGAACTGAACTCCCTCCTCGTTTGCCGCAACCCTCTTCCGGCAATTCTCAGATCGATTTTGGACCGCTCGGCGAAGAAGACCGGGCGAATTTCCATCCATGAGCATAACGAATATGAACACCACGAAGAGACGGAGAGATCAGGAGCGTTGATGGCTGAAATACCCTGCGATACTGAAAAGGTCATCGAGCAATTCGGACCGCATCCGGCGTATTCCACTGGCTTGAGGCTGCAAACAGGCATCGAGCCAGACCGGCTGGTGAAGACCCACTGCTGCTTCTGCGGACAGCAATGCGGCATTCAACTTAAGGTGAGAGAGAATCAGGTCATAGGATTCGAACCATGGGAGGACTTCCCGTTCAATCGCGGGATGCTCTGCCCAAAGGGAGTAAAGCGATACCTCCAGGGATCGCACCCCGACCGCCTCCTCACCGCGTATCGGCGGGATGAGACGGCTCCCGGGGGATTCCGTGCGCTTCCATACGAAGAGGCCATCCAGCGCGTCGCTTCCGAGGTTCAACGCATCCAGGAACTCTATGGCCCGGATGCCTTCGCCGTTCTCACCGGCGCGAGTCTGACCACCGAGAAGGCATATCTCATGGGAAAATTCGCCCGCGTATGCCTCAAGACCGCAAACATTGATTACAACGGCCGCCTCTGCATGGTCAGCGCGGCGGCCGCAAACAAGAAGGCCTTTGGCATCGACCGTGCCGCCAATCCCTGGTCCGATATCCCTGGAGCCGAAGTGGTCTGGATCAGCGGCGCGAACATCGGCGACTGCGCGCCCATCACCACTGACTACGTCTGGCAAGCGCGCGAGCATGGCGCGAAGATAATAGTCGTTGACCCCCGTATCACAGGCATCGCTAGAACCTGCGATCTCTTCCTGCCTATCAAGCCCGGCCGCGACGTCGCTCTCTTCAACGGGATTCTCAACCTCATGATTGAGAACGACTGGCTCGATCACGACTTCATCGAGAAGCACACTGCGGGATTTCAGGCACTGGCCGAACAAGTGAATGAATGGACGCCTAAGCGAACGGCTGAAGTCAGCGGCATAACTGAAAAGGCTATCCGCCAGGCCGCCGAGTTATGGGGGAACGCCAGGACGAGCTTCCTCCTGCACGCCCGCGGAATCGAGCATCACAGTCACGGTGTCCAGAACGTGCTGGGCGCCATCAATATCGTCCTGGCGTCGGGACGAATAGGGCGGGAGCACTGTGGCTACGCGACAATAACCGGACAGGGCAACGGCCAGGGTGGG
>DASYSA010000624.1:0-8361 GCA_036003885.1 Blastocatellia bacterium
TAGAACGAACGCTAAACGTAAAACGCTAAACGTGAAACGTTAGTGCGTGGCGGAGTGAGCCGATCAGAGAGGCCACTTGCGTCCGTTTCAGGTGATAGCCGGCCCGATTCACGATCAAGCGCGCGGTCGATTCGAGTACGGTGTCGATTACCACCAGGCCGTTTTCCTGAAGGGTCCGACCGGTTTCAACCAGATCAACTATGTGCTCCGAAAGGCCAAGCGCGGGTGCAAGCTCGACCGAGCCGGAAAGAACGATCATTTCGACTGGCACGCCTCTGCGCTGAAAGTAGTCTGCGGTCAAGCGCGGGTATTTGGTCGCAATGCGCGCGGTGGCCAGCGGGTTGTAGCCCAGTTTGGCAGACTCGGGTTTCCCTGCCACGACCATTTGGCATCGGCCAAAGCCCAGGTCCAGCGGTTCGTGAACGTCGGCATTCGATTCCATCAAAACGTCGCGTCCGCATATGCCTGCGTCAGCTACGCCGTACTCGACATAGACAGGCACGTCCGACGGCTTCACAAAGATGAAGCTGAAGCGGCCGCTTTCGTCATCCACTCGCAGGCGGCGCGACTCAATAGCTTCCTGAGCCAGGACAATCCCCGCACTCCGAAAGAGGCTGATGGCGGCATCCTGGAGTCGACCCTTCGCAATGGCGATTGTTAGCTCAGCCATAAGAGGAGTTCTGAGTTCTGAGTTCTGAGTTCTGAGTTCTGAGTAATGGGATGCGAGTGCGAGAACACTCAGAACTCAGAACTCAGAACTTCCTATCCTATTTCAACTCTTTTCCCTTCGTCGCGCAGGCGATTGGCTTCCCTGAAGGCCGACACAATATCCCCCTCGGCGCGCAATCGCACAACCTCATCAGACATCGCGACCGCTGATTCGCTTGCTTTCAAAGCCAGCGGTTGGGCGAGCCAGTCCAGGCAAAGCGAGAAGCCGACGGCGGGCTCTGGGCAGCCAAATTTCGAGAGCAACTGATCGTAACGTCCGCCGCGCCCGAGCGCCGTACCCAGGCCCGGCATGTAGATCTTGAAGGTGAGGCCAGTGTAATAATCAAGACCCCCCACATCGCCCAGGTCAATGTCGATGTAGCCGTCAATGCCGAGTTCTTCGGCGATTCGGTAGACGCGATCCAGATCGTCGAGCGCGGCCTGGGACTTCGGATTGAGGGCCAGCCTCCGCGCCTCGTCGAGGATCTCACGCTTGCCTGCAAGGGTCGTCAAACGGCAGAACCCGGCGCGGCTCCCTGCATCCGTATGATCTTCGAGAAAGCGCTCGAGATGTTCACTCTCCTTGCGATCAATCAACTCGCGCATCTTGAGGCGGCCGTCTTCGTCAAGCTGCAGCCTCTCAGCCATTCCGTTGAAAAAACCGACATGACTGAGCGTAATGGTGAAGCCTTCGAGGCCCAACCTTCGCAGTGCCTCGATCGCAATGACCAGCGCTTCGGTGTCGGCCTCGAGGCGGTCCGAACCAATGTGTTCGAGTCCGATCTGGTGGAATTCGTATTGGCGTCCTCCCCGGGGCTCGTCCCATCGAAATACCTCTCCTGAATATGAGAGGCGGATCGGGCGCGGGTAGTCCCGAAATCGAGTTGCCACGGTTCTGGCGACGAGGGAGGTCATCTCGGGTCTCAAGGCCAGGAGTTTGCCGTCGCGCCCTGTAAACCGGTAAGTCATCTCGGCCTGTTCCTTCCCCATTCCCAGCGCAAAGAGGTCCGCGTAATCGAAGATGGGGAGTATTATTTCCGAGTACGACCAACCCGCGAATACGCTCATAATCTCGCGTTCGATCCACCGTCGAACGCGGACCTGACTGCCGAAGAAGTACTGTACACCGGGCGGTATCTTTGAGAGCGAAGACGACATACTGTATTCCCGAGAACTGGCGAATTCTGAACCGTACCACAGCGTTCGGGCAGGTCGCAACGGGGGCGGTCCGTGTTCTGCGTTTTGCGTTTTACGTTTAGCGTTTTACGTTTAGCGTGGCTTGTTTCTGTCTGGCTTCTGACGGACGTCAATCCCTGGATGGACCTTGAACCACAAACGCGGAACGCAAAACGTAAAACGCAAAACACGGAACGCCTTTCCCCCTTGGCTTGGACTCTGTAATTCGTGTATCATCCGGCTGCCCCCGCCGTTACAAGGATGAGTGTAAGAGTATGACCGCCGACAGAGCGGTAGAGCACAAGGTGCTGCTCGAGCCGGGTGGGTTCCTGGTACCTGCCGGATCGCGAGTCGCATATCTCTTCGAAGGACCGGCCGAACGCACCCGATTCGCATCCTTCATTGCATCGGGGCTGGCTGAGCGTAACAAATGTGTCATCGTTACTGACGAAGAAGGACATGAGTTATTTGCACGCGCCCTGACCGCGCTCGGTGTCAGCGTGGAGGAGCGTGAGCGCGACGGATCGCTCCTTCTCGTTACAAACGCAGTCGCTCTCGGCATGGGTGATCCCGAACCCCGCACGGTTTTTCAGGACCTGAGGTCGCACACCGAAGGGCTCCGCTTTATCAACGACACAAGCTCCATGGGTGTACAAGGCTGGAAGGATCGGCACTTTCTGCGGTTCGAAGTGAAATCCCATCTGCTGGCTGAACAGAAGCACGCGACGGTCATCTGCCAGTACGACGCCGGCGCAAACTGGCGCTTTCGGCTGAACCAGATCCTCACTTCGCATCACTTCACGGTGGTCAGCCCTCGAGTTGAACGGAATCCGGATCGCCGGCCGCGCGGTCAGATCATCTTCGACAGTATGGGCGAGCACCTGCGCGCTCTCGCGCGTCTGCAGGGCCTCTCGCTCAACCTCACATCCTCGCTCGAGCTGGACCAGTTGCTTGATGCAATACTCCAGGCGTCAATGACGATTTGCCAGGCCGACCGGGCTGCGATCAGCTGCCTGGACGATAGTGGTGAACTTCGAATTATGCGCCACAGCGGTTTGTCGGAGGAGTATCTGGGTCAACGGCGGCTATCCCGCCAGGATCCGGCGATCGCTCGACTGATTGCGAACAGGGAACCGGCGATCATCGAGGATATTGAAGAGGTTGCCGACGTATCGGACAACTACAAGGCCTGGAAGAAGGAAGGTATCAGGTCGATTGTGTCGCTTCCGCTGGTGAGTGAAGGGCAGGTCTTCGGAATGATCGCCGCGGGGACGAGCACCGCGCGCCGCTACACGCAGAGCGAGATCGATGCGATGGCGATAATGGCGGCGCAGGCGGGCGCTGCGATCATCAACGCGCGTCTGTTCGAGCAACTTCGAGGGGCTAACCGGGCCAAGGATGAGTTCCTGGCCATCCTGTCGCACGAGTTGCGGACGCCGCTTACCCCGATACTTGGCTGGATGCACATCCTCCGGAGGTTTGCAGAATCGGACCCGCTGCTGGCTCAGGGGATAGAGGCTATCGAACGCAATGCAAGGCAGCTCGCGGGCCTGATCAACGATCTACTCGACCTGTCGCGCGCGGTCAGCGGAAAGATCGAGCTCTCGCGCGAGCGAACGGATCTTAGCGCGCTCGTTCAGTCCGCGATCAATCAAGTCAGCCCGCTCGCGCTCGGCCTTCACATTGACATCGAGGCTCATCTGCCGGACCACGCTCTGGTTGCCGACGTGGACCCGGTTCGGATACAGCAGGCAGTCGGAAATCTGCTCAACAACGCGGTTAAGTTCACACCGAAGGACGGCCGTGTCAGCGTTAGGCTCTCTGCCGACTCAGAGGGCCGAGCCGTAATCGAGGTGGAAGACACGGGTATCGGCATCGATCCGCGGTTTCTGCCGCGCGTCTTCGAGCGATTCACCCAGGCTCATACCGGAATGAACCGGGGCTACGGGGGGCTTGGGCTGGGATTGGCGATCACGCGCGCGATGGTCGAGGAGCACGGGGGGGAGGTAACCGCAGAGAGCGACGGGTTGGAACAAGGGAGCCGCTTCACGGTGCGGCTACCTGGCGCGACCCCGCTGCCGGCAAGCCCGGCAGATGAGTTGATAGGGTTTACGGCAGATCCGGTTGCGATAGAATCGCTCGGCTTTCGAGTGATAGTAGTTGAAGATTCACTCGACACGCTCGATATGATCCAGCTCTGGCTTACATCATTTGGCTGTGAGGTTCAGGTCGCGGCTCGCTCGTCGGACGCTCTGAAGCTGGCTGTCGACCAGCCTCCGGACTTGATCATCTCCGACATAGGGCTGCCGGAGGTGGACGGCTATGAGCTTATTCGTAAGTTGCGTCAAACTCCTGGTCTGGAGCGTATCCCGGCGGTAGCGCTCACAGGCTATGCTCACGAGTCCGACCGGGAATTGGCTCTGGCGGCGGGTTACGACGCCCACCTGTCGAAACCGACGGAGATGCACCGACTGCTACAAGTGATCAAGAAGCTGGTTAGGAAGCAACCACTGGAGCGCGATCAGGCGTAACGTCGAACGACCGATCTGTCATCGACTACGGCCAGGAGTTCGCGGCAAGTTCTCCTGAGAACCGGGTGCACCAGATCAGGGGCGATCTCGCAAAGAGGTTCCAAGACGAAGCGCCGAAGATGCATTCGCGGATGTGGAACTCTGATTTGCCCAACGCTCTTTCCCTCGCTCGAGTCGGCCCCGACAATCAACTCGCCAAATAGCAAGAGATCGATATCGATCACGCGAGGTCCATTGGGGATGTGGCGCTCGCGCCCCATCACCGCTTCGATGTGTAGCAGCTCACTAAGAAGCGCTTTCGCTTGACGCAATGGTCCAGACGACCGGTCGTTTGTTTCAGCCTCCGGTAGAACACTGTCGCCGGCTTGCGTGGCCGGCATCTCAGCGGGACCTTCTTGTCCTTTCCGACTTTGCTGTGAATCCTCGATCAACTCGCAAATGGTTCTCACTTCGACCACCTGATTGAGAAACCACGGCTGGTCTCGGTACCCCACAGGTTCTGTTTCATAAATCGACGAGGAGCGAACAACGATTAACCCGAGCGAACCGATCTGTTCGATCGCTTTGCGAAGATTGGATTCCCGATCGCCGAGATTGGAACCGAGACCGAGGTAAGCGCTGACAATTGAACTAGAGGTGCCGTCCTCGGTTTGGCTGGCAACCTCAGGTTCGCGAGGAGACTCGCTTATGTTGAGTCCCTGCAGGTCTCGTAGTCGGTTCGGCCCGTCGCGGTCAACGAAGGTAATGCTGTGGTTTTGCGCTCTCATCTCGTTGACCGGTGCATTGGTATCCCAAACGATACTTGAAGGCCTGAGTGCGCGCAACGAGTTATGAGGTAAAACGCACCAGGATGTTGGCTGTCTCCGAGTCACGTTGTGGCGATTTCTCCCTTCCATCGGTCAAAATGCGTCTTTTTGCGTGCACGAGTGAGGTCAAATTCAACAAGCCTGCGTACCAGTGCTCGATCGGAAGTACTGGTTGGGTCTTTGATCGCAAGCGTTTCTTGAAATACGGAAAGCTGGCACGCTCATTGCGCTATCAAATGAACGGCAGGGCAAAGTGAAATGGCTCCGCTTTACACAAAAGAGAGATAGCTCTCTGAGCCCGCGACTGATCCTGGACTAAGATGAGACTAAGCGGAAAGTCAAAGGTATTTCTGTTCGTGGGGATTGCCGGCTGGCTGTTGGCGGTCGGTGTCGGGCTGCGCCTCATTCTGGTTTATGAGAACACTCCCGGTAGGAGCGCGGCCTCTTCTGCAGAGTGGCCGGCAGACAGCGAGATCCCACGCACACCAGGAATGCCTACACTGGTCACGATGGTTCACCCGCACTGCCCATGCTCGTGCGCCAGCGTTGCCGAGTTAGCGGTCTTAATGGTGAGAGCGCAGGGACTGGTGAACGCCAATGTTTTGTTCGTTAAGCCTAAGGATTTTCCCGAGGAATGGGAGAAGACCGATCTCTGGAGCAGCGCTGCGATGATTCCGGGAGTCAACGTCAGGGTCGATGATGAAGGGGTCGAGGCGGGCCGTTTCGGATCACAGACCTCGGGCCAGATCATGCTCTACAGCGCGGACGGGAAACTGCTGTTCAGTGGCGGAATCACGTCTTCGCGTGGACACTCAGGCGACAACGATGGGCGAAGCGCAATCATTTCATTTCTGACTAATGGTTCTGCGGCGCAAAGAGAAACACCTGTCTTTGGATGCCCATTATTTAGCGATCCCTCGAACGAGGGAACAGAGGACTCATGCCATGCGGTTCACCACAACTGAATTGTCCGCGCGCGAATCGAGCGCTCAGACACCCCAAAGACTCTTCCACGAACACCAACAGGTGATATATGAACGCACCGACCGGCTCTTCGCCGGGTTGATGGTGCTTCAATGGGTGGCAGCTATCACGATCGCCCTCGTGATTTCCCCGAAGGCCTGGTCGGGTCCGGCAAGCCAGATTCATCCTCATGTGTGGGCTGCGGTGTTGCTTGGCGGCTTGATCTCGATCCTCCCGGTGATCCTGGGATTGACGAGGCCCGGCGCGACTTCCACTCGCTACGTCATGGCCGTTGCGCAAATGTTGATGGGATCGCTTCTGATCCACCTGACTGGCGGCCGCATTGAGACCCACTTCCATGTGTTCGGCTCACTGGCCTTCCTGGCCTTTTACCGTGACTGGCGAGTGCTTGTTCCGGCGACCCTGATAGTTGTCGTTGATCACTTGTTTCGCGGCCTGTTTTGGCCCCAATCAGTCTATGGCGTGTTGACAGCCAGCATCTGGCGAACCCTCGAACATGGCGTCTGGGTTGTTTTTGAAGACATTTTCCTGGTCATTGCATGCTTGCACAGCCAGCGCGATATGTGGACCAAGGCAACGCAGAACGCCGGGCTCGACGCCAGCGAAAGGCGCTTTCGCTCATTGATCACCGCCATCTCACAGGTGGTGTGGACTGCGGACGCTGAGGGCCGTGTTGATGACATGCCCCAATGGCGCGCATTGACCGGTCAGAGTGTGGAAGAAGTAAGAGGCTCCGGCTGGTTGGACGCTCTACATCCGGATGACCGCGAGCGTACCGCGGAGATCTGGCAGGAAGCGATCCGAACAGGAAGCGTTTTCGACACAGAATACCGGATACGAAAAGTTGACGGCACCTATGGGTACTACTCGGCTCGCGCCGTTCCCGTCGTGGAAGCTGATGGCGGTATTCAGGAATGGGTGGGCATATGTGGTGACATCACTGCCCGCAAGCAAGCCGAGGATGCGTTGCAACAGGCACATGACGAGTTGGAGATACGAGTCAACGAGCGAACCATCGAACTTTCGAAAGCCAATGACATCCTCAAGGAACAGATGGCGGCCCGGAAGCGGAATGAAGAGGAGTTACGGTTTCAAAAGACCCTGCTCGAATGTCAGAAGGAGGTCTCCGTTGACGGCATCCTGGTTGTGTCCACCGAGAGGAAAATCATCTCATTCAACCAACGCCTCTGTGAAATCTGGGGGATTCCGAAAGAAGTATTTGCATCTCCGGAGGACGGCTTGGCCCTGCGGGCTATCGAGGAAAAGCTGATCAGCCCCGAGGAGTTCCGACAGCGAATGGAATATCTGCACGAGCACAAGGATGAACGGAGCAATGAAGAGATTCTCTTGCTGGATGGGAGAACTATCGACGGCTATAGCGCGCCGGTGAAGAGTCCGGAGGGAGTCTACTACGGCCGTGTCTGGTACTTGCGGGACATCACCGCCCGCAAGCAGATCGAAGCGGATTTATGCCAGGCGCGCGATGCGGCGCTCGAATCGGCGCGGCTCAAGTCAGAGTTTCTGGCTAACATGAGCCACGAGATCCGGACACCCATGAACGGTGTCATCGGCATGACCGATCTATTGCTCGATACCGAGTTGGATGACGAGCAGCTTGAATTTGCCGAAACAATTCGCACGAGCGGCGACGCCCTCTTGACTATCATCAATGACATTCTCGACTTTTCAAAGATTGAAGCGGGCCAGCTTCATTTCGAGATGATTGACTTCGATCTAGCCAACGCAGTCGAGACCGCTGTCGAATCCCTGGCCGAACGGGCGTGGGACAAGAAGCTCGAGTTGGCCTGCCTGATACACAGCGACGTACCTACGAACCTTCGCGGCGACCCGGGCCGCCTTCGCCAGGTGCTTATCAATCTGATCGGCAACGCCGTGAAGTTCACCGACGACGGAGAGGTCATCGTGCGGGTCGTGCGGGTCGAGATGGAGGACGCGACGGACAGTGACGCTGTCATTCGCTTCACTGTATCCGATACCGGTATTGGCGTCAGTGAAGTCGCACAGCGCAACCTGTTTCAAGCGTTCATGCAGGCCGATGGTTCAACGACCCGCAAGTACGGCGGGACCGGGCTCGGGCTGGCGATCTCGAAGCAACTGGTTCAATTGATGGGTGGGGAGATCGGATTCACAAGCGA
>DASYSA010000625.1:0-6263 GCA_036003885.1 Blastocatellia bacterium
GCAAAGTGTTCCGACATAAACTTGTTTTTTCACTCGCACGTCGATGTAGTTAGGATTTAGGATCCAGGATTTAGGATCTGGGATGAGGCTAGATCCTAAATCCTAAATCCTAGATCCCTTTTTGACACTTCCAATCCAAGAGATCATAAAGCGCTTCAGAATCGAAACAAGTAACTCATCTTCACGAAGAATTGCCTGCCAACGCCATTGTTTGGAGAGGCTGTGCGGCGCAGTGAAGGTGGAACCGTCGGATCGAGCAGAAGGTTTTCGTGGCGGTCGTTGTAACCTATGTAGAGAGCAGTGCCGGGATTCAACAGGTAGGTAACGAGCACGTCGGCCGTCAACCGCTTGGTTCGCTCGAGGTCGATCAGCCCCGTGTTTGGCAGAACCGCGTTGTAGTCGAGAATCGCCCGCAGAGACAGTGGACGAGAGAACTGATAGTTGAGCTTCGACCGAAAGATGTGGTTGTTGAAGATGCTGGCGTGTGACGGAACCCCCGGCTGCGCCGACGTCTCAAGAGTGCCGAGCCGGTCGTAGATGTAGGTTTGTTCGAACCGCACCTGCGGCGCGGGCCTGAAGTTCAGCCCCCACTGGCCGTTGAATGTTTTCGCCGAGAAGGGAGTCAATCCCGAAGCGGGAAAGAAATTCACGCCTTTCCCCATGGTCACAGATGACGACATGCCCAGCCACTTGAGCCAGTCGGACGAAACTATGAAGTCGTTGGTGTGTTCGCGGAACCCCTGACCCTGGAACAGCTCGAAGGACTCGGTTCGCCTCACGAATACATGAGTGTTGTTGTTGAAATCGATCGCCCACGGCGCGTTGATCCGCCAATCCTGAACGCGCCCTTCACGGTTCCAGTTGATCGAGGTGTTCAAATTCGGTCCGAATGCCTGGACGATCCCCTTCTTCGGCCGCCATCGATAAGCAGCGAATTGGCCTATCTCCCTGATGTCCACTCGAGGGATGAATCCCAGCTCTGACCGAAAGCCTGGACTGCGGTCGGTGTAGGAGAGGTTGTAGTTGAGGTGCCGGTCGTCATGAGCAACCGCAAGAGAATAGGCTGGCCCTGATAGGTGTCGGCCGTCCAGCTCGCGCGTCTTGCTCGCGATGGCCTGACCCTGAAAGATCCATGTCGGGTTCAGCCTGATTCGCGTGTCCAGAGCAAGGACCCGGTTTGAGCTCGAGGCGAAGTCGCGGCTTGTTGCCAGCAACCCAATGCTTGATTGCTTCGCAAACTCCCGCTGAACACGAACCACGCCGATTGCTGCCCGGTCACCTCGCAGCGGATCGTTCTCGGATACTCGCTTGCCGGGAGCGCGATCGTCCATCGCAAGCCCGGCAATCGCCCATGTACCCATCTTCCCGGACAGGCGAACGCCAAACTGAGGATCGGCAATTCGCCTGGAGAAGAAGAGGTTCTCGGATGTTTGAAAGTAGCTGGAGTTCTCGAGAAAGAAAGGGCGCTTCTCCGGAAAAAAGACCTCGAATCGCTGATTGACGGTCACCTGTGGCTCGTCTGACTCAACCTGACTGAAGTCGGGGTTCAAGGTCAGGTCTACGGTAAGCGAATCCTTAAGCACCATCTTGGCATCCACTCCGGCGCGAAGATCATTCTGAGTTCTGAATGATGGGACCTGATCGTCGAGGAACCGAGCGCCTGTGAATGAGCCGTAGGGAATGATCTGCATGTTGCGGCCTGCCGACAACTTCTCGAAACCCTCAGCAGTTGCCATCTGCTGGCAGAAGCCCTGAACCCGGCGCGTTATGTAAGGCCAAAAGGACGTCTCGTTGCTGCGAGCGACGAGCCGTATTAGAGCAATGCCCCAGCTCTGAACATCGGCCCCCGAGAATCGAAGACTCTTAAAAGGGATCGCCAATAAAACAATGAAGCCGTCTGCCGTAAGCTTACCCTCCGAGTGCCACAGCGTGTCGAAGCTGAAATCATCGTTTTGCCCTTCGACGGTTGTGCCATCCAACTGGATCCCAAGCGGGTTTACGAAAAATTCGTAGGCGCGCCGCCGGTCATGAAATGTGTCCAGCATGACTCCGACTACATCGTCGTTAAAGATGTCCTCGCGCTTACTCAAATGGGCGCGCACCTGGCCGGGTTCGTCTTTACACTCCAGGACGATGTACAGATTCTTGTCGTCGTAGGAGAGGTAGCCGGTGGTCGGCTGGCTGGAAGGTTCTCCGTCGTGAGGCTCGCGCTGGCGGAAGCCGGTAACCCTGGCTTCGGCTTCTCGCGGCGTGTTGGTAAGAAAATCATCCAGCTTGGGAGGACGCGACACGCGCGGGATGCGAATGGTCGGCGGCGGAGTGACAGCCGGCGCTGTGGCTTGAGCAGGCGGCTTCTCCTGCTTGGCGTCGGACTGCTGCGGACCAGATGGAGTCGCAGCAACTGCGTTCCAGTAGAGCATCGAAGTCAGAGCGAGGCAGAACAGAACAACCCGGGCAGACTTAACCATCTGTGGACCTTTCGACGAACACGGCCAGTTCTACGGCTAGGGTAAAATGCGGCGTTCCCGGCAGATCCCGACCGGCCGTGTCGTTATTGCTTCACCCCCAGGAATAAATACGTTATGGAGTCTGTCATAGTACGCAGTTTTTTTGCAGGTGTCAGGTGTCAGGGATCAGGTGTCAGGGGATGAGGTGTGAGGTGCAGGGTGTGAGATGTCAGCCACCTGCAAGATTCCCTGACCGCTAATCCCTGACCCCTGACCCTGGACCCTGGCACCTGGCCCCTTCTTAACATCCTTAACAAACTCTTTACCTCGATTTAAACCCACAATCGGATCATCTGTCGTTCAATGTTATTGTAGGCAAGCAACCGAGGGAGACCCGGCAAAATAATGGAGGAATTAATGTATTTGAAGAGGTCTGCAATCGTGTTCTTGAGTTCCATCTTTCTCGCGGCGCTGGCATCAGCTCAAATGCCAGATACTGTGAAGGTGCCCGAGACAGCCGCGGGTAAAACGTTGTCTGCGTTTCTCACTGCGTTCAACACCGGCGATATTCAAGCTCTGCGCCGCTTTCACTCCGAGCGCGGCGCCAATGAAGATAATGCCCAGGAAGACCTCAACTTTTACAATCAGTGCGGCGGATTGAAACTGAACAAGGTCGTCTCATCGTCCGACTATGAGATTGAAGTCCTGACTCAGGCGAAAAAGGACGGACGCTGGCTCCGGCTCACGATGCAAGTCGAGACGACGGCGCCTAACCCTATTGCAGACATCCGCGTTCAGCCCGCTTCAGCTCCGGATGAGGCTCAACCCCCTAAGGACGCCGTTAAGGAGCCGGCGAGCGCTCCTCCCGTCGAAAAGAACATGACTGATGAGCAGATTGCGTCCTCGCTTGCGACCTACCTTGGTGAACTGGCAAGAGATGATAAGTTTTCGGGCGTCGTGCTGATTGCCAGAGACGGCAAGCCGGTATTCGAACGAGCATATGGGCTCGCCGACAAGGCGAAGAACATCCCGAACAACACTGAGACCAGATTCAATCTCGGGTCGATGAATAAGATGTTCACGGCAGTTGCGATTGCTCAACTTGCACAGGCAGGCAAGCTCTCCTTTGAAGATACCGTAGCTAAGCATTTGCCGGACTATCCGAACAAAGATGTCGCCAACAAGGTCACAATTCATCAGCTGCTCACGCACACATCTGGACTGGGGTCTTATTGGAACGCGAAGTTTGAAGCGAAGAAGGCGAGCATCAAAACGGTCGCGGACTACCTGTCGCTTTTCGCCGACGAGCCGGGGACAGTCGATCCGGGCAAGAGATTTCGGTACAGCAACTCCGGTTTCATCGTCCTGGGAGCGATTATCGAAAAGGTGTCGGGCCAGAATTACTACGACTATGTGAGAGATCACATCTACAAACCCGCGGGCATGAATCACACCGACGCTTACGAGATGACGGCGGATACGCCAAACCTGGCGATGGGTTATACGACTGAAGGTTCAGGCGTACAGGGCCGTCATGAAAACACCGCGAGGCGCCCGAACCGAGGCGGCCCTGCGGGCGGCGGGTACTCGACTGCGGAAGACCTGATGAAATTTCACACAGCGCTGCGAGAGCATAAGCTGCTCGATCGGAAGTACACCGACCTCATCACCACCGGCAAGGTTGATATGGGCGCAGCGAAATACGCGTACGGGTTTGGAGATGAAGTGATCAATGGCAAGCGGGTCTTCGGCCACAACGGCGGAGCCGAAGGCATCGCCTCCGATTTGAGCATGTACGCTGATCTCGGCTACACGTCCGTCGTAATGACGAACTATGATCCGCCGCTGATGATGCCAGTGGTCAAGAGAATCAGGGAGATGATTACCCGGAGGTGAAATGCGAAATGCGAAATGCGAAATGCGCGCATTTCAATTTGGCACTTTTCATTTCGAATTTCGCATTTCGAATTTCGAATTTCCAAATTGGATTATGACCTGAAGGAGCCGGGCCACGAATTACGTTCAACAGCAGCGCGGCATCCCCTTTCCCCATTAGTTTGCGGGGAACTATAATTCCCGTTGAAAGGGGTCCGAGATCATGAGCGGAATCATGGGAGTTTTGTTGTTGGCAATCGTCATGTCGGGGGGTGCGGCCGTCCAAACGAAGGACAAAAAGTCAGACAGTAGCAAGAGCAAGGCACAACCACAAACGCCTCCCGCTGTTTCAGCCACTCCAATCAGCCTGGAATTCGGCAATCAGGTGATCAGGATTGCGAGCAAATCAAAGAGGATCACCCTGACCAACACAGGCGAGAAGAAGCTGTACATCAACAGCGTAGTTGTCGGTGGAGACAATGATGACGACTTCATTGTTGTCCATGACACGTGTACGGGCGCAACGATTGACTCGCACAAGAGCTGCGTCGTGGACGTGAGCTTTACTCCGGCAGAAACGGGCAGCCGGAAGGGAGAGTTGATTGTCACAGACAATGCGCTGGACAGCCCGCAGAGGCTGGTCCTCACCGGCAGCGGAATAAACTCTGTCGACGTGCCTCCGAAGCGCCCTCCGGGGTAAGTGCTTTCGGCGATAACCAGTGTCGAGTGGAGGCACGCCGCACATCAGCATATCCTCTTGATGGAGAAGTTCTTCTGCAAATCCCCAACAGCGACGTCGTTCGTTGAATAGTCTCCATTCCCGGTCTATGCTTGTCGATCCCGCGCGGGACACGAGGAGACACAGATGATTGGATCAAGACATGAAGCCCAGGCTGGAGTTCGCGCAACCCTCCGGCGGATCTGGCGCGCCTTACTGCTGGCTTCAATTACCATCCCGTTCGTAGTCGGTGGACCGCGAACCGCAACTGTCAGCCGAGTCGACGAGCCGGGCGCCCGACAACTCGAACACCTCTCTCCGGCCGAGTTCTCAACCTTGATTCGAGATCTCTCCGAAGAGGGTGGATACTTCTTCTCTGATAATCTCATCTCCAACGAAACCCCCTACCTGACCGTTGTCGACAAACTCCGACAACTCGGCGCGTCCGGCGGCGCGTATCTAGGGGTTGGGCCGGAGCAGAACTTCACCTACATCGCAAAGGTGCGCCCTCGTGTCGCCTTCATTCTGGACATTCGCCGCCAGGCAATGATCCAGCACTTGATGTACAAGGCTCTCTTTCATATGTCGCCAACTCCGGCGGAGTTTCTCTCACGCTGGCTGTGCAGGCCACTCACCAAAGAAGCGCCGGCCGCAACCGCCTCGATCAACGACGTGCTGGCGTATTTCAACAAGATGCCGGCGGATGATCCGACATACACCAGGAATCTAGCCGCGATCAAAAAGGCGATACAGGAGGACTTTCAATTTCCTCTTTCGACGCGGGACCAGGAGAGTCTCGAGTACGTTTACAAGAGTTTTCGCGACGAGGGATTGGACACTGCATTTCGGCTCAACGGCTGGCCGGATGGCGAATTCCCGACGTTGAGGGAGGTCATCCTGCAGCCGGACCAAAACGGCAAGCCAGGAAACTTTCTCGCGAGCCGCGACGACTACGAGTTCGTTCGCGGCCTCCACTTGAAGAACCTCATCATCCCGGTTGTGGGTGATTTCGGTGGTAAAAAAGCGCTCGCCGGCATTGGCGACTATTTGCGTAAGAAGGGACTGACAGTGGCGGCGTTCTACGCTTCGAACGTCGAGCAGTACCTGTTCGAAGACGGCTCCTTCGGATCTTTCGCCGCCAACGTGAGAAAACTGCCGATCAACGAGAAGAGCCTGTTCATCCGCTGGGTCTACCAGCGTTATTACCATCCGGCGCGGTTGGC
>DASYSA010000626.1:0-5420 GCA_036003885.1 Blastocatellia bacterium
GCATCGTGAACTCGGCGCCGCGGGCCTTGATCCGCTCGTAGTCGCCCTTGACGTCCTCAGTGAAGAACATGACCGCGGGCTGGCTCTGTTGAAACATCGCCTGCTGATACGCTTTGGCCGCGGGGTTGTCGTTCAGCGCCAGCCGCAGCTCAGTGCCGTCCGGCTCCTCGGGCGAGGCCATGGTCAGCCAGCGAAATGGGCCCTGACTGAAATCAGCCTTCTTGGCAAAGCCCAGTACCTCCGTATAGAAGCGCAGGGCCTTGTCCTGGTCGTCCACGTATACGCTGGTCACTTTGATTTTCATTTCTTTCTCCTTTGTCATGTTCGCGGTTTGGGCCGCCTCATTCCCATAACGGCGTCCGAGTCTGTCGACCCGAATCGACTAGGGTGGGCCGAGCATTCATTCATGCCGTCTGTGCGAACCCGAGCCATCAGTTAGTGAGCGTGTGTCAACTTGTACCAGAATTCCGATTGCGTTGCACCTGCTTCGGACGGACCCTCCTATGCCAGGAAATTCTCGGTCAAACGCACGCACCGAATCCTCAAGGGCATCGGTCACAATCTGCCTCAACAAGCCCGCAGGCCTTTTGCCAAAGCTATCGTCGATGTAGACGGTTATTGATCGGCGTTAGGGTTGCGTAAACCATTCGGACTGACATACCCAGTCCGCTCCATCGCTTCAATGAGCTTTGAAACGTCAGGGGGCTCCTGCGCACTCACGTAGTTTGCGCCAGACCCTGGGCCAGGAATCAATGGCCTGCTCAGGGCCGCAGCTTTATGTCCTGCGTGCAGCGCAACACGCCCTGTTCATCCTTCTCCAACCGCCGGAGCGAAAAGCCGCTCCACTCATTGGCCGCTTCCTGCCGCACCTTGTCGTCGAGAAAAGGATCGCCCTCGAAGACGATCTCAAAAATCCGCTCGCCGTAACCCCTAGCGGTGACGACGTAGTGAACGTGTGCCGGGATGCGTCTGTTCGGATATGGACCGGGTTTGATCGTGCTGAATTCATAGCGGCCCTTCGCGTCCGTTCGCATGTAACCTCGCAGTCGCGGATTGCGATTATCGTTGGCTCCGAGCGTGTAGTAGCCTTTGATGTCCGTATGGTAGACGTAGACAGAAGCGGCAGCCAGCGGTGTAACGCCGTCCGCTTTGAAGACCCGCCCGGCCACGATCAAACGTTCCCCTGGCTCTTGTTTGTCGGCGATCGTAATCCTCGACGGCGAATCTTTCTCCGCGATGGTCGGAGCTTGAGCCGCCGGACTGACGCAGGCTGTCAGGGCGAGTAAAATGCAGACGCTCTTCATAGACACCTCATTCATATCGGTGTGCGGCAATCGGGTCGACCTACAGAGCCCGACGAGCTGCCAGTAGCATACGAACATTATCACTATGGAGTCGGATTACCAGCACCGCGACCTGCATCTGTGATCAGTTGATTGTTGCTTATTCTTTCTTGAGTCTCAAGGTACAGCCTCACCACGCATTCGGGTCACTGTGTGCGAAATGCTTCCAAACGCTCCCGTCCCTCCTTGAGTTGCCCGGTCTGGACTCGTCCGACCAGGTAATTAAGTGTTTGGGATGAGAGTTTCTCGTAAGACCTGTCGCGTTAGTTAATAGGAGACACACGGGACTGCATCATTTTTGCCTTCACCGAATGTTCGACTGTAGGGAGCGTGACCATGAAATATGTCGCAGGAATGAAATTGACGCTGATCTTCTTCCTTCTGCTGTCGGCTCCGGCGGCCTTTGCCGACGATCAGGAAAAGACTCAGAAGAAGGCTCTCGAGCAACAGGCAAATGAGTTGATTAAGGAGGCCAAGGAGCTGGAAAAATCTGGCCAAGTGCTCGAGGCCCGCTCCCGTTATGCCGGGTCCCAGGCCTTCTGGGAAACCAAAGACGCTATCCAGGCGATCAAGCACATCGACGAAGCAATTCATAACCGCGTAAAGGACGCGCTTCGCCAGGCACATAAGCTCTACGATCAGGGCCAGTTCAAACCTGCGGCGGACGTGCTCGAGAATGCATTGAAACTGGGGGAATCGACCGCGATTCTTTCCTACGACCTGGCTCTCTGCTATCAGCGCACCGGCGACACCGATGCCTCGCTGGCGTACCTTGACCAGGCGGCAAGCGCGACCCCCGATCCCAAACGAAGACTCAAACTCCAACAACTGCGAACAGCACTGGTTACCGGTGAGCAGCCTATAGGCTGGAAAGATGCCGACCGCGGTCGAATCGACACCGTCAACGGAATGGTCGATAGCATCGGCTTTGAGGCTTTCCTTAATGAGGGACCGCCCTCGCTTCAGCAGGAATCTGAAAAGCCGGGTTCCCCAGCGGTCTCTGCCGCCCTCACCAGCAATGCAACTGCGAGTTCCGCCAAATCAGCGCGCCGCAGTTCCAGTCTGTGTCAGGCCTTGAAGAGCCTCGGATCTCTTCCGGCCAATAGTCCAACCTTCAGTTTCAACCTCGCAAACTGCGCCGAAGACAATGATAGACCTGCTGAGGCTTCCGGACTGCTCACGCGTTATCTTCAGATGTCACCCAGGGCCGCGGACGCCGATCGCGTTCGGCTGCGGATCACAGACTTGAATGCCCTGGCCGAACTGCCCGGACAGAAGGGCGCCCAGGTCCGGACCATCTACGCGTCGGCCTCTCGCTCCCTCGACGAGCGGAGGTACGACCGTGCCCTGATCGAATTTCAAAAGGCTGCCGCAACCGACCCAAGCTTCGCGCCCACCGAGTGGAGATTGGCGTTGCTGTATGAAGCCATGGGCAATGTCGGTCGGGCGAAACAGTCCTTCGATCGGTTTCGTGAACTGGAGTCTGATCCAGCCGCCCGAGAGGCAGCCGGCGTACACCTGGAAACCCTCGCAATCAAACGCGAGACATACGACACGGAGGTCGCCGCGGCCGAAGAGATCCTCTCAGATCTGCTCAATCGAGCAATGAATTTGACTTTCAACGGAATGGAGAACCGCGACGCTCTGTACAAACAACGCGCCAAGGCAACCAAGAAGCTTTATAAGAAGAGCCAACACCTGAATCGTGTGGGCGGATTCTCGGTGCCCTTTGCTTATGCCAGGCAGCAGTTGGCTGACGCCGGCGATCACCTGGCGACGGCTCTCGCGCTTTTCCCGTTAGGAGCAGAAGCCAATCAACTGATGGGGCTGGTCTTCCTCCAGGCCAACGATGGGCGTTCAGCGATGCGCTGCTTTGATGCGGTTGCCGCTCAGAATCTGCCGGTATCATTTTACGGACAGTTGCGCGGCCACAAGCAGGACCACGCCGTCAAATGCGAGCTCGGGAGCGATCGCTTAAGGCTCATCTTCTTGTCCTCGTACGACAAGAAAGCCAAACCGACTCCTCCCGCAAAGTCCGCCGGAGAAGATGGGTTGGGAGACCTGGTGATTGATCCGGCCTCTGCCAGAGAGCAGGATTTCGAAACCCTCACACTAACACTCGCGGACATCAAGAGAGTCGAAACCAAGAACGGGCAGCTCTTGCTGAAGCTGGCGAAAGAAGAGGTCACGCTGTCGCCCATCTATATGGCTGCTGCTACACCCACCGAAGGGCCGCAGGGACGCCGATTTGGCAACAACTACACGCGCCTCTTCGTCCGTTACCCGGGCCTGGAAGATTCCAAGCTCGCGAGCGAAGGCCTGACCACCGGCGAGAAACTCAAGCTCGTTTACGATATCGCGAATGCCGGGATGACGATCGCAACCAGCCTCAACCCGATGGGCTCGGTGAGCGCATTGCAGAGTTTCATCAAGATCAGCAGAGAAATCCATGGCACAGTGAAGTCATTGCGCGTCAACTTCGCGGCCTGGGAGAGAACCTTTGAGGACCAGCAAGCCCTGCAAACCGGCAGCGCCTTCAGACCCATTCCGACTGCCCCGGTGAGCTTGACCTTTCTGGAAGAGCTCAAATAATCGCGGTCAAGTCCAAACTTGAATTAGAACCTTGCTGTTAGACCGACCCTGACGGCTCTGGAAGAACCAGGCGAGATGTTGTTGTTGCCGTCTGCGTTTATGTAGTACTTCCTGTCAGACAGATTGTCGACGTTTGCCTGAAGACGAATCCTTTCAGTGAGAGAGTAGTACACTGCAGCATCGGCCCGAGTGTAGCCCGGCAAGGTGACCTTATCGTCGATCGCCGCGAACATATCGCTCCGATGAATGATTCCAAGGCCAACCGCCAACTTCGAAAGGACCTGATAGTAATTCCACATGGAAAAGTTGTGGTGCGGCACTTGCGCGACATGCGCGCCGACCGGCGCCGCCGTCGTGGTGCCGCTGATGAATGCATCCTGGTAAGCATACCCTCCCGCGAGTCTCCACAACCTGGTAACGCTCCCATTCAACCCGACTTCGAATCCCTTGATGCGCTGGCTGCCCGTTTGCAGGATCCTCGTCGGATCATTCGGATCAGTTGCTCGGGTATTCAGCCGATCCATTCGGTAGACCGCCGTCGTCAATGAGAGAGCACGCTGTAGGTCCCATTTCACGCCGGCTTCGTAGTTGTTGAACTTCTCCGGCTTGACCTGCTGCGTGATTTTTGTCAGCGAGGAGAACTGATCTCCGGAACTCGGCAGGTAAGACACGGAGTAGTTGCCGTAGATCGACACGGCAGTAACGGGCTTCACCACCAGCCCCACACGCGGTGAGACCAGATTATCGATGCGTTGCAGATCATCACCAGTGCGGTTGTTATGAAATTGGAGGTCGAAGTGATCAAATCGCAGCCCGGCTACCACCTGCACATATCGGGAAAGGTCAACCTGGTCTTGAGCATAGACCGCGCCGATGTTCGTCCTGAGATGGTTGTCAGCGTCGGTCGGAACCTGCCGATAGGTCATTGGTGTGTTGATTGCGGGGTTCGCAAGTGGGGCCAGAATTGATGTGGCCGTATTGTTGAAGAAACCGCTATTCCGGAAATTATCGGTTAGTTGGCGTCCCATCTCCGCCCCCGCCAATAACGTATGCCGGACACTGCCGATTGAGATACCGTAGGTCACGTCTGTCTGGTTAAAGACGTTCAGCCGTTTGGTAGCGTTGTTGTACGAAGTAATTGCGACTTGAGCCTTGTCCGCAGTCACCGCGCCGGGAACAAAATTCTGGTACATCTTGTCGTAACCACCCACCATCGTGCGGTTGCGTATGTTCACAGGTCCCGCCTGGTGTTCGATCGTTGCTGTCCCGAGATCTACGATCGCCCTGACGTGACTGAGCGCCGGGTTGCCAAAGAAAGTGGAGATATCGACATCGACGGGCAGACCAAGAAACGAGGGGATTCCCCGATCAGCTATTCGATCGTCGCGAAAATGCTCATAGGCAAGTGTGATCCTGGTCTGCTTTCCAGGAGAGAGAGTGACCGTCGGATTAATGCCATAGCGCTCGAGACCGACAAAATCCCGG
>DASYSA010000627.1:0-4957 GCA_036003885.1 Blastocatellia bacterium
CAGGGTTTCATGAAGGACATGCCTGCGCTGTTGTGCGCAGTCCTCTCGGTGAAGGACCGCGCGCTGTTGGCCCGGGTCTTCCCTCGAGTCGTCGATAACGGGAAGATGCTGCGCAACTTCGTTCAGATCATGCGCTCGGGCGCCGTGGGACGTAAGTCGCTCGGCACCGCGCCGAAGCGATTGGTCCGCGACTGGTTTGAGTCACGCAGCGAAGAGGCGGTCTTCACGGCTTCCGTGGGCCAGAGCCCGTCGTTTGCCGACATCGTCAAGATGGTTCACCCGAAGCCGAATACGGCCGCGCGTGCGGCGCTGTATGCCTACTTCATCGGGCGAGAGTACGACGCCGGCGCGTTGCCTGAGATTGTCCAGCGCTTTGAGACGTTCAAGGCGGGCGCTCGTGAGCAGCTTCCGGATGTTCCGTTTCAGATGCTGACGGCGCTCGATCTGGGCAAGACCGAGTGGACGGCAATCACGCGACAGGCGTCGTGGCAGATGACCCGAATGAACCTGAACACCTTTGTGCGACACGGGGTGTTCGAGGAGCCTGGCATGGCGGAACTGGTAGCGTCGCGATTGCGCGACCCGAAGCAGATAGCGCGAGCACGCGTCTTCCCTTATCAGTTGATGGCGGCTTACGCGATGGCTGAAAAGGCTCCGGCGGTTGTTCGCAACGCGTTGCAGGACGCGATGGAGATCGCGACCGGGAACGTTCCGCGAATTGCCGGAAAGGTATTCGTATGCCCGGACGTTTCGGGTTCGATGTCCTCGCCGGCGACCGGCCATCGCAAGGGTGCTACGACTGCGATCCGCTGTGTCGACGTGGCTGCCCTGGTGGCCGCTTCGATCATGCGCAAGAACCCGGACGCCGAAGTTCTGCCGTTCGATTTCGATGTCGTGAAGGTGAAGTTGAACCCGCGCGACAGCGTTATGACCAACGCCGCGCGTCTTGCTTCGGTAGGTGGCGGCGGAACGAACTGCAGCGCGCCGCTCGCTCAGTTGAACAAGGCCAAAGCGAAGGGCGACCTGGTCATCTTTGTTTCGGACAACCAGTCGTGGGTGGACGCTCACGGCGGACGCGGGACGGAGACGATGCGCGAGTGGCAAGTGTTCAAGCGTCGCAATCCTCAGGCTCGACTGGTCTGCATAGACATCCAGCCGTATGGAACTACGCAGGCTCAGGAGAGCGAGGAGATTCTGAACATCGGCGGCTTCTCGGATCAGATCTTCAAGGTCGTATCCGAGTTTGCAGCCGGCGGGCTTGATGCGGACCACTGGGTCGGCGTTATCGAGTCGGTGCCGGTGTGAGGAACGGCAGGCAGTAGGCAGTAAGCAGCGGGCAGTAGGGAAGAACGGAGCGAATTAATGCGTCAACTGCCTGCTGCCGACTGCCTGCTGCCTGCTATTCAAAAGGGGCCGAATGCTGTTGGGACTACATCTCGAAAATGTTACGTCTCGACGACCCTTGTCGGCCCGATTCTTTAGTCGACCGCGGATGATACGCATTGAACGGATTGACACTGATCTTTGATCCGCGCTGATCCGGGAGATCTGTGGGCATCCGTGGTGAATTTGGACTGGTGGTGGCGAATGCCGGTGAGAGTACATGGACAACCCAGCTTCGAACCTGGGCTCGGGCAACCGAGTAACTCTCATCAATCTTGTCGCCCTCGAATCACTTGGGAACGAAGCGACGAATGCTCGTGGAACTACAAGGACTTCTAATCCCGAGGTCCCGGGTTCGAATCCCGGCGGCTCCATTTTGCACGGGGCCGTAGCTCAGTGGTAGAGCGCGATGTTTCACAAATACTTGTCGTCGCTTCGGTCCGTCCAATTTACGTGGGGGTCCTTATGAGTTTGGAACACCAGCCGAGGAGACTCGCTAGTGAGGAGCGCCGTTGAATAACCATGACCGAGCAAGGCAACTCAAATGGCCTGGGAGTCTGGCATCGCTGTCCGCGGTGTCTCTGGGCGCCGGCCGGGTGCGCCGAGTGGTATTGTGACAAGTGTGGCTGTTGTTGGAACACGTTTGAAACTCATGGCCGGTGTCCGAGCTGCGGCTTCGAGTGGACTGAGACCCAGTGCCGTAAGTGCGGCGAGTGGTCGGCTCATGAGAGTTGGTATGTGAAAGCCAATGCGACTCATTGACTACGGATCTCGCAACGCTAGAATTAGCCCTGAATTCAACGAGCCAGGCTGTAGCAGATGTGTCGATACCGATGGCGAATGCCGGTGAGATTACATGGTAGCCGGCTGTAAGCTGGTGGGGTTCAAGTCCCCGACTCGGGTAACCGAGCAATCTCTCATCAATCTTGTCGCCATCGATTGAATGTGACGGGGCGACGAATGCTTGTGGAACTACATAGCGGTCGCTCTTTCGCGAGGAGTTTAGGACAGCCCAGGAATGGCGAAGCGTTTGTAGGGTCCCTTTGGCGCGAAGGGGTTATCATTAACGGCGAAGGAACAGAATGACTAAGAACAACACAGACGCAAAGGCCCTCAAGGTCGCTAAGAAACTCCACAATGCCGACAACTGGAAGCAGCTCGCCCGGTGGAATGCCGAAGGCTACTACACCCTGAAGACCGAAGACATCGTAGACAATGTCCCGGTCAGGCTCTTCCTCACTCCTTCGCTGCTCAGGGAGACTGAGGACATCATCTATCGCCAGATCGTCAACGCCACTCGCTTCCCCGGCGTTAAGCTCGTCGCCATAACGCCCGATACTCACTACGGCTACGGCGTGCCCGTCGGCTGCGTGATTCTCACAGATGCGGAGAGCGGTGCAGTAGCCATGGGACCCGTTGGCTACGACATAGGCTGCGGAATGGTCAGCGCCAGGTCCGACGTTCCTGCCGATAGTGCTACGCCTCAGAAGCGATTGGCTTTCAATCGCGCCGTCATGTCCAAAGTCGATATGGGCGCAGGAGGCAAGAGCATCAAGCTCGGCACAGTCGATCGCCGCGAGTTCGATAATCTGATTCACGGCGGCGCTGAATACTATGTCGAAAAGTACGGCGCTACATTCGATCGCAGCCGCGCCGAACGCCATCGCATGCCGGTCGACAATGACTGGCAGCCGTTGATGGGTGGAAAGGGCAGACCTGAACGTGGAATGTCGCAGCTCGGGTCGCTCGGGGGAGGGAACCACTTCATCGAGTTGCAGCGCGCCGAAGAGACCGGAACCATGTTCGTTCAGGCTCATACGGGTTCGCGTGGCTGGGGGCACGGCCTTGCGACTAACTATTTCGAGATGGCGCGCGCCGAAAAGCCCGAGGTCATTACCGACATCGACCTGGGTTACTTCACGCCCGAGTCCGAGCACTATCGGGACTATCTGAACGCGGTTGCGTCGGGCGGCAACTTCGCGATCATCAACCGCCTGATCATCTTCGAACAGGTGGCCGAGGCCTTTCGCGAAGTGTTCGGCGGCGAGTTGGAATTGATCTACGAGATCTCGCACAACCTCGTGCAGAGGGAGCAGCATCCTGAGTTCGGCGATGTGTGGGTCCATCGCAAAGGGGCGACCCGGGCCTTTCCAGGAGGACATCCTGCCCTCGAGGGTACAATGTGGCAGGAGTCGGGGCATCCGGTGTTGATACCCGGCTCGAACAAGGACTGGAGCTACATCCTGAGGCCGGCTCCGGGAGCCATTAACAGCGGCTACTCGGTTAATCACGGAGCAGGCCGGCGCATGTCCCGAGGCGAAGCCGGTCGCACCCTGAATCAGCGGAAGATAGACGACGAGTACGCTGCCGCTGGGATCCTGGTCAATACCGATGGGCGTGTTCCGTTGGACGAAGCAGCCCCGTGCTACAAGCCTTCGGAGGAGGTTGTAGCCGCGGTGGTTGGAGCAGGGCTGGCTACAGTTGAGTACAAGCTGTGGCCGCTGGCTTCATTGAAGGGCACTGACAGCGGTAAAGGCAGAAGGAACAAGGAACGGGATAAGGAAAAGTCGAGCCGGAGGTCGGCCAGGCATTATTGAGACCTGGGAGGAATCTGAAGGGACGGAGCCACGAATTACACGAATTCCGCGAATGATCACGAATAATTCGTGGAGATTCGTGGAGATTCGTGTAATTCGTGGCTCCGCGCTTTCGGGTCATTATCGACATGATTACGATTGACGGATCATTTGGAGAAGGGGGCGGACAGATACTTCGCACGTCGCTGGCGTTGTCGCTTGTGACAGGCAAGCCCTTCCGCATCGATCGGATCCGCGCCGGCCGCAAGAATCCAGGCTTGCTTCGACAACACCTCACCGCCGTGAACGCCGCCGTCGACGTCAGTAGCGCAGAAGCTTCGGGCGCAGTGATGGGCTCAAAGGAACTCACGTTCGCGCCCGGTGCTGTCACACCCGGCAACTACGCCTTCGCCGTTGGATCTGCCGGAAGCGCGACGCTGGTGTTGCAGACAGTTCTCCCGGCGCTATTGACTGCCGGCGGGCCGAGCAACCTGATACTCGAAGGAGGAACTCACAATCCGTTCGCTCCCCCGTTTGATTTTCTGGCCAGGGCCTTTCTGCCTCTGGTGAACCGAATGGGGCATGGAGTCGTGGCGATACTCGAACGGCCTGGTTTCTATCCCGCCGGCGGAGGCAGGTTCTCAGTCAAGGTTGAACCCGCAGTCGACCTCAAGCGACTCGACCTGACTTCGCGAGGGGAGTTGCGCGCACGCCGGGCGAAAGCGGTGGTCGCGAACCTCCCGCGCAACATCGCTCAGAGAGAACTCTCCTTGATTGGCTCCAGGATGTCCTGGCCTGGGGAGTGGCTAACGGCTGAGGTGATCGACAACTCTCGAGGGCCGGGCAATGCGGTCATGATCGAGATCGAGTGCGGCCACGTGACCGAAGTCTTCACCGGATTCGGGGACCGGGGTGTACGAGCGGAGGCGGTGGCCGAGCAATCGGTTCAGCAGGCTCGCCGCTATCTTGCTTCAGAGGCCGCGGTTGGTGAGTACCTG
>DASYSA010000628.1:0-3864 GCA_036003885.1 Blastocatellia bacterium
CCTCTTCAGGTTTGCATTTGCTCTCCGATCCCCCACCACAATCCCGCCCAGACTCCTTATCACGCTATCAATAATCTTTCTCAAACTGGCTCAGCTTGACAATCGACGATGCTTTCCAGTATTCGATTAGTTTGGCTCTTGAGCCTCGATCCTCGCTCATGTTCCAGGCGTCCCTACTTGTTTTGAGGGGTGGGCGCACAGCTGGACATTGAATAATCGCGTTGATCATCTTTAACAGGGCAAGAAAGAAGAGGGGGTTACTCGATGGTTAAGAAGTATGTTTATCCTTTTGCGAATGGAAAGGCTGATGGGAGCGGCGATATGAAAGACCTGCTTGGCGGGAAGGGCGCAGGACTTGCCGAGATGACCAATGCGGGGTTGCCGGTGCCGCCTGGCTTCACGATTACGACCGAAGCTTGCAATGCGTATTATGCCGCCGGCGAGACGTTTCCCGGCGGAATGTGGGAGCAGGCACTTGAGGCGCTGGCCGAGGTGGAACGGGCCAGCGGTAAGAGGCTGGGCGATGTGTCGAACCCTCTCCTGGTATCGGTGCGGTCGGGCGCTAAATTCTCGATGCCCGGCATGATGGATACGGTCCTCAATCTGGGTCTCAACGAAGAGACTCTTCGAGGACTGGCGAGCCTCACGTCGAACGAGCGCTTCGCATATGACGCCTACCGCCGCTTCATTCAGATGTTCGGCAAGATCGTGCTCGGCGTCGACGGCGAACTGTTCGAGCATGCCCTCAGCGAGGCCAAACGCAAAGCAAAGGCTAAACTGGACACTGACCTGAATGCCGAACACCTCAAGAAGATCTGCGAGGACTTCAAAAAGATAGTTCGCCAGGAGACCGGCAAGGAGTTTCCATCCGACCCACAACAACAACTCGAAGAGTCGGTGAAGGCGGTCTTCCGTTCGTGGAACGGCGATCGCGCAAAGGCATACCGAAGAAGGGAAAAGATTCCGGACGACCTCGGCACTGCGGTCAATGTAGTCACGATGGTTTTCGGCAATATGGGAGACGACTCCGGCACCGGGGTCGCCTTTACTCGCAATCCCGCGACTGGTGCGAAGGAGTTGTTTGGCGACTATCTCACCAACGCCCAGGGTGAAGATGTGGTCGCGGGCATCCGAACGCCAAAACACATCAGCGAGCTCCAGAAGGAGATGCCTGAAGTCTACAACGAGTTCGTCGAGGTGGCCCAGAGGCTTGAACGTCACTACCGCGACATGCAGGACCTTGAATTCACCATCGAGCGCGGGCGTCTCTGGATGCTTCAAACCAGAAACGGAAAGCGCACCGGGCCGGCGGCAGTCAGAATCGCGGTCGAAATGACGCGGGAGGGGTTGATCGACGAGCGCACCGCTCTGATTCGCGTGCCCGCAGGCGACCTCGATCAGTTGCTTCACAAGATGGTAGACCCCAAGGCCAAGGTTAAGGTGTTGACGCGCGGTATTAATGCAAGTCCCGGCGCAGCGGTTGGCCAGGTCGTTTTCACTCCTCAAGAGGCCGAAAAGTGGGCGGCTGACGGGAAACCCGTCATCCTGGTGCGCCGTGAGACCTCGCCCGAAGACGTGCGCGGTATGGATGCGGCGCAGGCGATACTCACGTCGACCGGCGGGCCAACTTCGCACGCCGCTGTGGTTGCGCGTGGCTGGGGCAAGCCCTGCATAGTGGGCGCGTCGGAGGTTTCGATCAACTCGGCGAAGAACGAATTCTCAGTCAACGGCACTCGCATTCGCCGAGGCGACTGGGTTACGGTGGACGGAACCAGCGGACAGGTAATTGAGGGAGTGGCCCCGTTAATCGACCCGGAGCTTGGCGATGACTTCCGCCAGTTAATGGAGTGGACTGACAAGCATCGGACTCTTCGCGTCCGGGCCAACGCGGACACGCCCGACGATGCCGCAATTGCGCGAGGCTTCGGCGCCGAAGGGATTGGCCTTTGCCGCACCGAACATATGTTCTTCGAAGGTGATCGCATCGATCATGTGAGGGAGGTGATTCTCGGCTCGCTGGAGTTTAAGAGTGTCGAGCGAGAGATGAAGGCTGTCGACAGCGAGTTGAGTCGCACCACTTCACCCAAGAAGCGCGGGGAACTGACTGCTCTGCGTCGCAAACTCAAGAAGGAGATCGAAGAGCCGCGACGACTCTACAAGGGCGGTCTGGCTCAGTTGCTAAAGCTTCAGCGCAGGGACTTTGAGGGCATCTTTCGCGCGATGGACGGGCTCCCGGTGACGATCCGCACGCTCGATCCGCCGCTGCATGAGTTCCTGCCTCACGACGAGGAGGGCACGCGCAAGCTGGCGAGAAAGCTCAAGACCAATGCGCGGCACTTGTGGGAGCGGGTTCAGATGCTGCACGAAGCGAACCCTATGCTTGGACACCGCGGCTGTCGTCTGGGAATCGTCTTTCCCGAGATAACCGAGATGCAGGCTCGCGCAATTTTCGAGGCGGCCGCTCGAGTTCAGAAAAAGGGTGTGAAGGTGCTGCCCGAGATCATGATTCCGCTCGTAAGCGACGTTAGCGAACTGAAACTACAAGCGGATGTCGTTCGCAGAGTCGCGGGCGAAGTCGCTGCCGAGACCGGAGCGACGATCGACTACCTGGTTGGCACCATGATCGAGCTTCCTCGGGCGGCGCTCACCGCCGACAAGATCGCCGAGGTAGCTGAGTTCTTCTCGTTCGGCACCAATGATCTAACCCAGACCACGTTCGGCATATCCAGAGACGACTCCGCCAAGTTCCTGCCGTTCTACATCGAGCACCGGATACTCAAGGACGATCCCTTCCAGGTCCTCGATCAGGAGGGCGTAGGCGAATTGGTTTGGATGGGGACCCAGAGAGGCCGGGCTACCAGGGCAGATCTGAAGGTCGGGATCTGCGGCGAGCATGGGGGTGAGCCTTCTTCCGTGGCCTTCTGCCATCGAGTCGGGTTGAGCTATGTTTCCTGCTCACCCTATCGAGTGCCAATCGCTCGATTGGCAGCGGCCCAGGCAGCTCTTGGATCCGCGCAGGCGATTTCGCATACAGCTTGAGACGTTGGCCGCCAGTTGATTCGGAACAGGGATGGACACGATCGGCAGCAGGAAGAAACTCCATGCTCTGGATCGGTTCGTTCCTGTTTTGCGTTTCGCCTTTCCGAGGATGAGTTCACCCTCTGAGCCTTCTTCAAGAGAAACCGGCGCTCAGCGGACGACGAAACTCAAAGACGAGTGTTAGTCAGTAGCGGGCTGGCTGGATGGCTCGTGTTATGGAAAAGCTCAAAGAGGAAGCGCGGCGTCTTCTTCTATCAGGGAGGCTTCAGTGGCTCCTGGTTGGCCTCGGTGTGGGGCTCCGCCTTGTCGCATACCTTCACAATCGCTCACTATGGCGAGACGAGGCTTTGCTCGCGTCGAACATTGAGAGCAGGTCCTATGAGGGCTTGCTCCAACCGCTGGACAATCAGCAGGCCGCACCCGTTGGGTTCCTGATACTTGAACGGTTCGTGATTCAGATCCTCGGCAACAGCGAGTACGCGCTCAGACTCGTTCCCCTTCTGGCTGGAATTGCCTCTCTCTTTCTTATGCGCAGCGTGGCAAAGAAGGCTGTCGCTCTGGAGGTAGTTCCCATTGCCCTTGGCTTCTTTGCAATTTCCGGGAGAGCGGTCTACTACTCCTCGGAGGTCAAGCAGTATTCGACCGATGTTGCGATCTGTCTGGCGCTTGTCCTGGCTGCGATCGAGATCCGGGCAAGAACCCTTCAGTGGCAAAGCGCTGCGTTGTTTGGGTTGGCCGGGGCGTTTGCGGTCTGGCTTTCGCATCCGTCAGTGTTTGTTCTGGCCGGTATCGGGACGACCCTGTTTCTGTCGTACTGCTGGAGAA
>DASYSA010000629.1:0-8947 GCA_036003885.1 Blastocatellia bacterium
CGCCTGAGTCTCAATCGCTGCTGCACCCACCGGTGGAATGAAAACGCGTTCCGCGTTTTACGTTTTACGTTTTACGTTCTGGACTTGTTAGAAGCCCCACGAGGAACCGCCCAACGCTAAACGCAGAACGTAAAACGTAAAACGCGAAACCCGAAACGTTCCTTTATGTCTCTACTGACACTTTCAGCGATCAGCAAACGATTCGGGCCGACCGTGGCGCTCGACGGCGTTGATCTCGAATTGAAACCCGGCCAGGTTCACGCTCTCATCGGGGAGAACGGCGCGGGAAAGAGCACGCTGATGAATGTCGTCGCCGGCGCGCTCCACGCCGATTCCGGGACGATGGAACTCAAAGCCCATTCTTATGCGCCCGCTTCGCCTCTCGAGGCGCGGCGTCACGGCATAGCGCTGATACATCAGGAACTCTCTTTGTGCCCGCACCTGACTGTCGCTGAAAACATACTGATGGGCATCGAGCCTGCGAACCTTGGTTGGCTCAACCAGCGAGCGTGCCGCGCGAAAGCTCTCGAAGTTCTCGACAGCTTTCACCATCCCGAGATTCATCCTGACCGCCGCGTTGGCGACCTTCCGATCGCCGCACAGCAGGTCGTAGAAATATGCCGCGCCATCGCCGCATCAGCCAGTATCATCCTGATGGACGAACCCACCAGCAGCCTTCAACGCGATGACGTGGAGCGATTGTTCGGACTGATCAGACGGCTGCGCGATGAAGGGATCGGAGTCATCTACATAAGCCACTTCCTCGAAGAGGTCCGCGAAATAGCCGACAGCTTCACCGTATTGAGAGACGGAAAGAGCGTAGCCGCCGGCCTCCTTGAGTCGATAAAAGACAGTGAGTTGATTGCTCAGATGGTGGGCCGGCCCGTCGAGAATCTGTTTCCCCTTCGTGACACACACAGCACGGGAGAGACGCTTCTCGAGGTACGCGATCTCGCGGCTCCGCCGGCGCTTAGACACGCGAGCTTCGATCTGAAGCGCGGAGAGATCCTGGCAGTTGCCGGACTCATGGGGTCGGGGCGGACCGAGATGGTGCGCGCTCTTTTTGGCCTGGATCCCGTTCAAGCAGGCACAATCAAGATTGGAACAAAGGCGTTCGGTGCAGCGGGCGCGACGCCCTCCGGCAGCCTATTCCGCGGGCTTGGATATCTGAGCGAGGATCGCAAGGGCGAGGGGCTTGCGCTCTCTTTGTCGGTGGCCGACAACATAACGCTAACGCGGATGGAATCGTGCTCGCGGCGTGGATGGCTCAACCTCGCCCGGCAACGCGAGCAGACGAGCCGATGGATTGCGGAACTGGGCGTGAAAGCCCGTGAGCCGTTTCAAGCGGCGCGAACTCTGTCGGGGGGCAACCAGCAGAAGGTAGCCGTCGCTCGTCTGCTCCACCAGGACGCCGACATCCTGCTGCTGGATGAGCCTACGCGCGGCATCGACATCGGCAGCAAAGCGCAGATATACGAAACGATCGCGCGGTGCGCCGATCAGAAGAAAGCTGTTTTGATGATCAGTTCGTATCTTCCGGAGTTGTTCGGGCTGGCGGATCGCCTTGCGGTGATGAGCCGCGGCCGGTTATCTGAGGCGCGCCCGATCGGCGAGTGGACACCGGAATCGGTCCTTGAGGCTGCCATCGGTACCGCGTAGCGAGTGACAAGTGACAAATGACAAGTGACAAAGCGTCAGTTCGCCAATCCGGTCTCCTTTCTCCCCGCCTGTCGGCCTGGCTCGGCCGGTTGGGTCCGTTCCTCGGTCTTATTCTGGTGATACTGATCTTCGCGGTGCTGACCCAGTCTCCCGAGCAATATCTTGCGGCTCGCAATTTTCGCATCGTCGCTTCTCAAACCGTGATCGTCGCGCTGGCCGCGATTGGCATGACGATGATCATCATCAGTGGTGGGATCGATCTGTCAGTCGGATCAGCCATCGCGCTCGCGGGAGTTGTGACCGCTCTGGGTATAAGCGGAGGCTGGCCATCGACGCTGGCTGTACTGGCGGGCGTTTTCACGGGCGGCATCGTCGGATTGGTAAACGGCGTGTCGATCACCGGACTGCGAGTCGTGCCATTCATCGCCACGTTGGGTATGTTGGGCATTGCTCGCGGATCAGCCAAGTGGCTGGCGGGGCAGCAGACCGTCAATGTTCCCGACACGTGGGTTAACAATCTGGCCGTGACCTTTCCGTCGCCTTCATGGCTATTAGTGGCGCCCGGAGTGTGGCTCGCGATTCTGCTGGCCATTGCGATGGCGGTGGTGCTGCGCAACACGGTCTTCGGAAGACGAGTCTTCGCGCTGGGATCCAACGAGGCGGCCGCCCGGGCATGCGGCATTCGTACAAATCAACTCAAGGTCTGGATTTATGGCCTCGCGGGTCTCTTCTTTGGATTGGCGGGCGTGATGCAGATGTCGAGGCTCAGACAAGGCGACCCGACGGTAGCTGTTGGAACCGAACTGGACGTGATCGCTTCAGTAGTCATCGGCGGAGCAAGTTTGAACGGCGGCGAGGGCAGCATTCTGGGATCGATGATCGGAGCTCTGATAATGGCCTTCTTGAGAAACGGGTGCCAGCAGATGGGCTGGCCGAACTACATTCAAGAGATCATCATTGGAGCTATCATCGTGTTGGCGGTTGCGATAGATCGACTTCGAAGCTCGCGAGTCTGAGTCGAGAGCTGTGATAGACTTCGCGTTGAGGTAGCGGCAGTGCCAGGCTGGAAGATGCCGGTCGACGAATTGTTCTTGTAATTGTATCGAAGCAAAACGAAAGGAGTGGACCATGGTGACGCGATCATCAAGGATGCTGGCCTGTCTAGTATCCCTCGTTCTCAGCCCGTGTGCTCTTCCGACCGCCGCTCAATCGAACTACCAACCCTCGAAGGCAAACCTGGAAGCGCGAGAGTGGTTTCAGGATGCAAAGTTCGGGCTCTTTGTTCACTGGGGCGTCTACAGCGTGCTTGGCGACGGCGAGTGGGTGATGAACAACAGGAAGATCCCCGTCAGCGACTATGAAAAGCTGCCGGCCCAGTTCAACCCCATCGACTTCGATCCGGCCGAATGGGTCGCGATGGTGAAGGCCGCCGGGATGAAGTACATCACCATAACGAGCAAGCATCACGATGGCTTCGCGATGTTCGATTCGAAGGTCTCAGATTGGAATATCGTCCACCGCACTCCGTACAAAAAAGACGTTCTGAAGATGCTTGCTGCCGAATGCCACAAACAAGGTATTAAGCTTTTCTTCTATCACTCCCAACTCGATTGGCATAATCCGGATTATTTCCCGCGAGGGCGCACGGGACAGGATGCGGGGCGGCCAAATCAGGGCGACTGGTACAAATATCTGGACTATATGGATGGGCAGCTCAAGGAATTGCTCACGAACTATGGTGAGATCGCCGGCATATGGTTTGACGGATGGTGGGACAAGCCGGAAGCCGACTGGCGATTGGAACGAACCTACAAGCTGATTCACGATCTTCAGCCGGGAGCGCTGGTCGGAGCGAATCACCATCGCCGTCCCTTTCCCGGAGAAGACTTTCAGATGTTCGAGAAAGATCTGCCCGGCCGCAACACCGCCGGCTTCAACAAAGATTCGGTGATTGGAGATTTGCCGCTCGAGACCTGTGAGACGATGAATGGGGCCTGGGGCTTCAATCTCACGGACCGGCGCTACAAGAGCACACGCGAGTTGATTCAGTACCTGGTTCGGGCATCAGGCTTCGGGGCGAACTTCCTGCTGAATGTGGGACCAATGCCCAACGGGAAGATTCAACCGGAGTTCACAGGTCGCCTGAAGGAGATGGGACAATGGCTTTCGAAGAATGGGGAGGCGATCTACGGCACGCGCGGTGGCCCGGTGACCCCACGAAGCTGGGGAGTGACCACGAAGAAGGACAATAAAGTCTACGTTCACATCTTGGACTGGCCGGCTTCGGATATGTTGTGGGTACCGGTGGGAGCAAAAGTGAAGGCGGCGAAGTACCTGAAGGACGGAAGCGAGGCCGGCTTTGTCCCTGTTGAGTCGGGCGTGTTGTTGAAGGGCATACCTCAAAGAGCGACCGACGAGTACGACACGATAGTAGTGCTGGAGGTAGAGAAGTAGAAGAGAAATGCGAAATGCGAAATTCGAAATGTGGGATTTTGGCGATATCGAATTTCGCATTTCGAATTTCGCATTTCCTACTCCACCTCAACCGGCCTGTTCTCTTTCAATGACTGCGTGGCAGCGAGCGTCACTCGCAATGCCGATATTCCATCATCACAAGTAATTGGCGCCGGTTTGTCGTTCCTAACGTTATCAACGAAGTCCTGCAACTGGGTCACGTAGGCCTGCCCGAAGCGTTCCATGAAATAAGGGACCGTGTCGTGAGTCACACCCTCTTTGGTCAAGATCATCAGCGGCGTTTCGCGCAAGTAGCCGATCTTTAACGTTCCCTTCGTGCCGAGTACCTCCGTGCGAATGTCGTAGCCATACACCCCGCTGCGGCTCAAATCGATCACACCGACCTGTCCCCCGGCAAACCGCAGGGTCACAATCGCGTTATCGACGTCCCCGATCTCCTGCATCTCGGGATAGGCCAACACACCCCCGATGCTGTAGACGCTTGCGATCTCGCCGATAAGCCACCGCGCGAGATCGATATCGTGAATGCCGCAGTCGGTGAACAAGCCTCCGCTGTTGTTCGGGTCGAGGTATTCGAGGCTCGGCCGATAAGGGTCCCGCGAAGAGGATTTGAAGACGATCGGCATTCCAATGTTCCCGCTCTCGATGCTTCGCCTGGCAGCGGCATAGCCGTTGTCGAATCGTCGCATGAACCCGAGCTGAAAGAACGAGCCGGTTTGCTCGACTGTTGCTTTCATAGCCAGCGCTTCGTCGATTGATAGTGACAGGGGCTTTTCACAGAAGGTTGGTTTGCCGGCGCGCGCAGACTCGATGACGATCTCTTTGTGAGCCTGCGTGGTGGTGACGACGACAACCGCATCGACCTCTTCGTCGGCCAATAATTCATGGTAGTCCGTGTGCCACCGTTTGATGTTGTTCTGATCTGCAAATGACCTGGCAAGCTCCTCGTTGATGTCTGCAACCGCAACGAGCTTCGCGCCTGAGATGCGCCCGAGAAAGTAGCGGCCATAAAGACCCCCCAACCGGCCTAGCCCGATCACTCCGACATTGAGCTGACGATTCATAATACGTTCCTCGTTTTACGTTTTACGTTTTACGTTTGGCGTTCGACGTTTGGCGGCCCTCCCCGGAATCCACAACGCGAAACGTAAAACGCGAAACGTAAAACGTTGCTTACCTGCTTACGAGCTGGATCTTAACCGAGATATCTTCCTCGACCTTCTCTCCCTTCAACAGGCGGTAGGCGTTTTCAACCGCACGAGATCCCATCTCATACGGCGACTGAGCTATCGTCGCATCCATAGTTCCCTTTTGAACCGCCTCTCGCGCTTCCGAAAACGCGTCGAAGCCGACGACGACAATAGTTCCGGTCTTCTTGGCGGAGGCAATGGCTTCAACTGCGCCCAACGCCATCAGATCGCTGCAAGCGAATAATGCCTGAACGTCGGGATGTGACTGCAGTATGTTCTGAAAAACATTGTAGCCCTGATCCCTCTCCCAGTTCGCGGTCTGCGAGGCGACGACCTGGATGTCGGGGTGCCCCTCCAGCGCGCTGTGAAATCCCTTCAGTCGGGAATCCCCGGTCTCGTGGCCGGGAATGCCTTCGAGGATCGCAACCTTCCCCTTTCCGCCGAGCCGTTTGACGATGAACTCGCCCGCAAGCTTGCCGCCTTCAAAGTTGTCGGACCCGATGAAACCGGCCACCTGCCCCCCCGCTTGCTTCAACGCTTGTGAATCGACTCGTGTGTCGACGATCACAACGGGGATGCCGGCCCGATTCGCTTTGACGATGGCGGGCACAACCTCCTTCGAACCGCTCGGCGTCACGCATAGCGCCGAGACCTTGCTCTGGATCAGGTTTTCAATGATCTGCATCTGCTTGTCCACGTCGACCTCTCGTTCGGCCGCCTGGACAATCAGAGTGGCGCCCAGCCTTGTGGCTGCGTCCTCCGCGCCCTTCTTCATATCGATGAAGAACGGGTTGTTCAGCGTCTTGAGCACCAGAGCGACGGTGGGCTTATCTGAAGACGTCTGGTTCCCCCGCTGGCAGCCGGCCGCCCATGACAGGAGCGCCAGGGTCACTAGCCCTGTTGTTAGTCTCTTCATTTCCTTATCACCTTTCCGCGAGAGTCTTATCTCTTGCCTCGTTTCAACGCCATATCGAACAGGACCGCAATGATGATAACCGAGCCAATCACAATCTGCTGGGCGAACGAGCTGATGCCCAGCAGGTTCAGTCCATTCCTCAGCACACCCATGATCAGCGCTCCGATCAAGGTACCGAACACATTGCCCTCACCTCCCATCAGACTCGTTCCGCCGATTACCGTCGCCGCGATGGCATCCAGCTCATACATGATCCCTGCGATTGGCTGCGCCGAGTTCAACCGCGCCGTCAGAATAATTGCCGCCAGCCCGCTCAACATCCCGCAGAGCCCATACACCGCGGTCTTATAGGTCTTCACGCTGACTCCGGAGAGCAGCGTAGCTTCTTCATTGCCTCCGATCGCGTAGGCATACCGGCCGAGCCTGGTTCGGGTGAGAACCATGTGGGCCGCTATGTAGACCGCCACCATAACGATCACCGGAAAGGGAATGCCGAGGACCTCCCCGGTGGCAATGCTGCGAAAGGACTCAGAAAAGCCCGACACAGGCCTCCCTTCGGTGAACATCAAAGCGGCCCCTCGAGCAACACTCATCATTCCAAGCGTCGCAATAAACGGAGGAAGACGTCCGCCGGTTATCAACAGGCCATTCACCAACCCGCAAACCAGCCCGGCGCCAAGACCCGCCGCGAGCCCCAAAACCAGCGGAGCGCCGGCCTGAAGCGCGCTCGCCATGACGATTCCCGAAAAAGCCAGCACCGATCCGACCGATAGATCGATGCCTGCGGTAATGATGACAAAGGTCATTCCGACGGCTATGATCGCGACAATGGCCGTCTGTTCGGCGACGTTCAGGAGATTCGAGACCGTGAGGAAGTAAGGGGTCAAAGCCCAGAGGATGCCAGACAGCAGCAAGAGACCGAAAAGCGTCCCGAACTGCCGACCGTGATGTAAAACGTACTCTTTCAGTCTCATTCTACTGACCCAGTGCAGTGTGCAGGATACTCTCCTGCGTTGCTTCCTCTGCCGCAAACTCGGCGGCAATGCGGCCGCGATGCATGACCAGAATGCGATCGCTCATTCCCAGGACCTCAGGCAACTCTGATGAGATCATGATTATCGCCACGCCGGACGCCGTAAGCTCATTCATGAGTTGATAGATTTCGGCCTTGGAGCCGACGTCGATGCCGCGCGTCGGCTCATCGAAGATAAAGACCTCAGCCTCGCAGCAGAGCCACTTGCTGAGCACGACCTTCTGCTGCGTGCCGCCGCTCAAGAAGAGCACTCTCTGGTCGATGCTTGCGGTCTTGATGCGCAGGTCGCTGACGTAATGATTGGCCGCGCGGGTCTCCTCGCTTGCGCTCACGAATCCGTACCGGGAAAATCTGTCGACGCTTGGCAGGCAGATGTTCTCCTTAGTTGATAGCAATGGAACCAGCCCCTGGGTCTTGCGATCCTCCGTCAGGAACCCGATGCCAAGATTGATCGCATCGCGCGGGCAGTCGATCTCTTGCAGCTCACCTTTGATGTAGATGCGTCCCGAATCAATCTTATCGACGCCGAAGATGGCCCGAGCCAGTTCGGTCCGTCCCGATCCCAGCAGGCCGGCGATGCCGAGCACTTCGCCGCGCCGCAGAGAGAAGCTGATATCGTGCAACACACCATGGCGATTCAACCCTTCGACCCTCAAGGCCTCTTCGCCCCGCTCCGCCGGAACTTTTGGAAACTGATTGGTGAGCTCGCGATTCACCATCAGGCGGATCAGGTCGGGTCTGCTTATGTCCCGGATGTTGTGAGTCCCGACACGCTTCCCATCGCGGAGGACGGTTACGCGATCGCCGATTTCGAACAGCTCTTCCAGACGGTGAGAAATATAGACGATCGAGACGCCGGCTGCTCGCAGCGTGCGCATGCGAGCAAACAACTCGGCGATCTCCCGTTCGGTCAGCGCCGACGTGGGTTCGTCCATAATCAGAATTGCGGCATCGAGCGAGATTGCTTTGGCGATCTCGACCATCTGTTGTTGGGCGATGCCCAACTGTGCGACTCGAGTGCGCGGGTCGAGATCAACGCCCAGGCCTTTCAGGATGCCGCCAGCGGCTTCATGGATAGCACGTCGATCGATGAACCCCACAGCGTTGGTGGGCTCGCGTCCCAGAAAGATGTTCTCCGCCGCGGAGAGATGAGGAATGAGGTTGAGTTCCTGGTAGATTGTGCTGATGCCAAGCTGGCGAGCGTGCCTGGGACTCTTGATTTCGATTTCGCGGCCCTCGATCAGTATTCGTCCGGCGCTCTTCTGATACGCGCCGCTGAGAATCTTCATCAGTGTAGACTTACCCGCACCATTCTCGCCGAGCAGGACGTGGACCTCGCCCCTGCGGAGATCGAAGCTCACATCGTCCAGGGCGACCACTCCAGGGAAGGCCTTTCGTATATTGAGCATTTCCAGTACGGAATCGTTTTCCATTGTGCGATTGATGAGTGGTTCGCGCGCGCGACACTGCTTGAGATTCCGGGATACAGAAAAAGGCTGCTTTGGACCGGGCTCAGTGTCAGGCCGTAACTTCTAACGGGCGTGTGGTGGTTGTCAAGGAGATTGTCATGGTCCGTTGTCCGTTGTCCGTTGTCCGTTGTTCCGGCTCACGGTCATTTAGCCCCTTGGAGCGGACAACGGACCACGGACAACGGACAACGGACCACTCTTGTTA
>DASYSA010000630.1:0-22880 GCA_036003885.1 Blastocatellia bacterium
GCGGCGTTCGGACGGCATGAGCAGGCGATTCAGGCTTTCAATCAGGCGCTGGCGCTGGACCCGAATTACTCGGTTGCTCAGAGACTGCGGGATCAGAGCGATCTGGCACTGCGGAAGGCCGGTTCGAGCAATCTTCGATGAGCCCTTGGCTCGATTGGAATGGTTGCGCGGATGGTTAAGGCCGGCTTAGACACTGTTGAGTACGCTTCCGAGTTGAGGTGCGATATGGCTATAATGCGACTCGGAGTCTTACCTATGTCAAACTGGGACGAGGAAAATCTGGGGGCTGGGCACTCGCTTAGCGCGGGGGAGATCTACGCTGAGATGCGCCGGCGCCTCGAGCAAGGCGCATTGGCAGCAATGGCCACAGTCGTAAACACACGAGGATCGACTCCGCAGCAGACCGGCGCCAAGATGGTGATATTCGACGATGGTTCCTTTATCGGCACCGTCGGAGGCGGTTGCATCGAAGCAGACATTTGGGCCGAGGCGCGCGAAGTGCTCAGGACGAGGATGACGGGTCTGTTCCACTTCGATCTCGCGGATGATTATGAAGACTCCGAGGGGATGGTCTGTGGGGGCCAGATGGATGTGTTGATCGAGCCCTGGTCTTATGAAGGCTAGTATGAGATGGGCGCTGGCCTCGTCACGTGGAGCGCAGGAGTCAATGCTGATTCTCGTACCAAGTCCGACTTTCAATCGCACCCGAGCATCTCGGTTTAGGGCTTTTGAAAAGTCTAGTCCCTTGATGTAGTATTGTCGGCTAGTTCGCAGGGCCTCAGATGTTACTGCTCGGAGTCAATGGTGGCTTGAATCTGCATTTAAACCCGTGGGCGCGGCTTTCACACTGCAGACCAACGGTCTACCACATTGGTCCCGCCGTACAACAGTTCGAGGGAAGAGTTAATCGCTATGATGAGACGTCCTACAAAGTTAGTCAGCCGAAAAGTAGATTCTGTACGAGTCATCAAGATAAACGGGCGGTTGGACCCGGGTGACGGTCCGGATAGGCTGGCGGAAATGGTGCAGCAGTTCATGGGTGAGGATGAGATCGAGTTCCTGCTGGACCTTCGCGGCGTAACATATATAAGCAGCACTGGCGTGGGAAGCTTGATAAAGAGTTACAGGTCGGTCTTAAAGCAGAAGGGCCACGTAAAATTGCTCTCTCCGTCTCAGTCGGTCATGAATATTCTTTCCATTTCGAAGCTCGATGGAGTGTTTGAGATATTCACTGACGAGCCGACGGCCCTCTCCAGTTTCTCCCCCAAGAAAGAGGAATAGATCGCTACGGCTTCCTTGGAGGAGGGGGGTCCTTGGGCTTCGGCTGCTTATCCTTGGGTCTGACAACAGGCGGTCCAGGCGGGTCCTTCTTTTTGTCCTTCTTGTCGTCTCCCATGGTGAATGCGTAGGCAGATGGCTCCTGTCCGGGTACGCGGTCAAAAGCGACGACTCCGAAGATCGCAATCGTAATAGCTAATAGGATCTTCTTCATTTCTTGCGTCCTCTTCTTCACGGGTCTACTGCTGGCTGTGATTCTCGGGACGCCGCCCTTCGGTCTTGCACCTTCTGCCCGACCTGTCGCGGTCCTTTGCTGCAACCAGAATAACCTTCATCTTCTCTTACCCGTCGGCGTGCTCTTCTCGGACTCACCCGGCACTGCGGTCGTCCAACTCGTCTATTAGAATAGCACTGAGCACGAAGATGTAAAGCCTAGCCTTAGCTGCGCTCCCGAAACCCAGGCTGCCGACGCTCTTTGACAGGCAAACGCCATTCCACGGAGCCTGTTCGCCAAATGCTGCAAAATTGGCGTTGAGAGCCATCAACCGAGTTCTTTACCGCACCTTTCAGTGAACAACCGCACGTTTTAGTGCATCGGTAGGATGTTGTAAGACTCGGGATCGTTGCAGAAGTGAGAAGTGATTAGCCGATGGAGATCGGCGGCGGGGTACGCAGTTCATGGATTCTCGGGCCGTCAGCGCTGTGCAGCCGGCCCGGCTCATCACTTCTTCCGCTTGTTCACCGCCTCCTTGAGCTGCTTTCCTACCGTGAAACGAACTGCCCTGGCGGCGGGAATCTTCATCAATTCGGCCGTGTACGGATTGTGGCCTCGCCTGGCTCTTCGATGAGAGACTGCAAACGTTCCGAACCCAACCAGGGTAACCTTATTCCCCTTGCGCAAACTGTCGGTGATAGCCCCCTTAACCGCATTGATCGCCCGCTCAGCCTCCGCTTTTGTGATGGACGCGGCGCTTGCCACCTTCTCAATGAGATCTCCTTGATTCATCGTTCCTCCCCAAATATAGTGGTTGTACCCCCCAGGCTACGCCACATATGGTAGCCACTGCGGCGGTTATAACATTTAGGCGCCGGGGGTGTCAACAACTTTCTTTTTGAGGACAAACAGCGAAGTGGCTCTGGGAGCCTACTTCAAGACTTCAGGGAAGGAATATGATGAAGCATCCTCGCGCAGGTTGAGCTTCGAAGCCTTGTGCATAGGCGAAGAACGGAGATGACAAACGAGAAAAAGTCAGCCGGCAATGTCGAGTAGCACCTTCAACGTTGCGGAATCGGCGGCCCTTTGGAATGCCATGAGCGCCTCGTCCAGGGGAAATCGATCTGAAATCAACGGCTCCACATAGACCGCTCCGGAGCTGAGAAGCTCGATCGCCGGAGCGAAGCGGCCGCATCGCGACCCAATTATGGTCACTTCGTTTACTACGGTAGGAAACATCTCGACCGGCGTCTCGCCATGGTGAGTGGATTTGAGAACGATAACACCCTGGGGTTTAACCAGCTTGAGCGCGAGGCCTAATCCAGACGATGAACCGCTTGCCTCAATCACCACGTCGGACCGGTCTCTTGTCACGTCGAGGCTTTCTCCGGAGAGATCCTTCAGCATCAGAAGCCGTGCGCCAAGAGATCGCGCGAATTCAAGCTTCTCTTCGTGTTTGCCAACGACAGTGATCTCACAACCCGTTGTGGCGACAACCTGTATGATCAGTTGCGCGAGCTTGCCGTCTCCAATGATAGCGACGCGCGACGACGGCCCAATCGACGTCTGATCAAGGATGTGGCGCGCCGCAGCCAGCGGTTCAACGAAAACCGCGGTCTCATCAGATACCGAGTCCGGAACCGGTAGCAGATTTCGAGTCGGAAGAGAGAGAAACTCGGCGAGCGCCCCGTCACGACCCTTGATACCGAGCACGGTTCTCGTAACGCAGTGCCTCGAGTCCCCCGCGCGGCACAGAGCGCACTCGTTGCAGCCTACGTTGATCTCGCCGACAACTCTCCGTCCCAATAGCGCATCGTCAGGAGACTCAATCACTCGACCGACGAATTCATGGCCGAGGATTCCGCCGAAAGCTGCATAGCCCTTCGTGATCTCAAGGTCGGTGTTGCATATTCCGGCCTTGAGCACCCGAATGAGCGCTTCTCCCGGCCTTCGCGGCATAGGCGCATCGCGGACGAGTTGGAGCTTGCCGTCAAACCTGAGGGCCTTCATGTTAGACCAATTCTCAGCGGCTGAAGATGAATGGAAGCGCGAAGCTTGAGCTGTCGGCCGGGCTCTCAACCGTGACAGTGACAACCACTCCAGGCTTCACCATTTTTTTCAGTTTCTTTCTGGTAGCGAACAACGTCGTTACCGTTCCGTCTGCCTGTCGGTCCTGGAAGAACATCGTGGGCAGCACGGTAACAGTGCCTCCGATGCTCATGCTGACTGTCGCATTGCCGTCAATGAATCCTGACCCGGTAATCTTGAGCGCTTTGCTGCCGTCGGGCGCCGTCTTGTATTCGACGCTGGTCGTAGTTGGCGCCCCGACTCGAAGGCGCAAGGTGCCACCGCTCCCCTTGCCACTCACCTCGATCAAATAAGTGACGCCCGGCTGAACCGGAAAGGTCAACAGCGAGCGGTTCGCAAAACCGATTGCGCTCCCGAAGTCATCGCTGCATCTGACAGGTGTCAGCGCGCCGCAGGAGCCGGTGTACACGCTCACGACGGTGTCATAGTCGCTGAGGATCGTGTCGACGCCGTATACCGTCTGCGCCGACGCCGTGATCGCGTACCAGACGCTGTTTGAGTCGCGGGCGCCCGAGCAGGAGATCAGGTCGCTGGCCGAACCAGTTGCGGAGCGCGTGTCGGTCTCCTCGCGAAAAGGAACTGCCGGGATAAGCCGCGCATTCTGACATTCATCGTTGGCCGGTGGATTTCCGCCACCGCCCCCTCCACCTGTTGACTCGTACTCGACCGGCGCGTAGAAGATCTCTTGTTTTCCATTGCGGGTGTCGGTCCACAGCAAATGCGCCTTGCCGCGCGTGGCCGTCACGCCGATATAGTCCCCGATGCCTATTGCGGACCCGGTTGATCCGACCACATCCTTCTGCACGCGTGGATCGGAACTCACGGTGCTTACCCTGGTGTTCTCGGCAAAGCTCGCTCCGCCGTTGGTTGAACGCCCAAGATACATGTTGATCAACAGCGATCCCGGATCGTCGCGCCGATCGTAGAAGGCCACACACACTGAGCCATTATTCGCATCGACACTCAACCATGGAAAGAACTGGTCGACCCCGGATCCATCGTTATTGACTTTCACCGGAGCGCTGATTACAGGCCGGCCTCCATTGGGCGGAGTCATGCGTTGAACAAAGACGTCGGAGTCTATGTGGTTGGTGCTCTCTGCCCAGGCGACATAGATAGTACCGCTATTCGGGCCGCCGCTACGATCGACATCGATTACAGGGAAACTGTTCATTCGAGGTACACCGTTGATGAAGATATCGGCCCCGGGCTCCGAAAGCGCACCGGTAAAATTATGGATGTTGTAATCGGTAGACGGGGCGACATCGACGGGCAGAAACGTAGCTCCGCCATCTGTCGAGGCATTAAACAGGAGCACCCTGGTTGCTCCGATTCCCTGCCACGCGGCATACACCTCGCCGTTTGGTCCGGTGGCAACCGAAGGTCCACGCATGTCCCCATTGTGACTGATGGTCTTTGGCGCGGAAAAGGCGGCATCTCCAGGCCTTCGCCGTGCGATCTGTATGAGCCCTCGAGGTACTCCGCCGTCGTCCAGGTCATTCACACTCCACACCGCGTAGACGGTGTTTTTGAAAGGACTGGCAGGGGACGTGTCCACCGTAATGTAACACTTGTCGGACAGCTTTGGATTCGTGGTGTTCGCCAGATCCTGGAACGCGGGCACGGGTTGTGAAAACGTCCGCCCACGGTCGGTCGATTTGAAGACGTAAACCCCATTGTCACGGTTGAAATCCAACATCAGTGCACATAGATAGAAGTTTCCGTCTGCGTCCGCAACGACCGACGGATCCGACGCGCGAGAGAACACCTTTTGGGGAGTGTCGAGTCCCAGAAGTCCGGTTCCCCATGTGTTCCCGCCATCTGACGAATAGTAATAAACGACGCGAGTTGTCCCCTGGTTTGGCGAGGCGCCGCCCAGAATCTTCTTCGATGCTCCGACAATCACTTGAGGATCGAGGGTACTAACTGCTATCGAGGTTTCGTCGGCAGGGTCGGGATCTATAGCCGGGGTGACTCGCACATCATCTCTCGCGGTAACAACTTGAGCCATCGCCCGCGTTGTAAACACCGTATACCGCATTGGGCAGATAGGCGAACAAAGAACCAATGATGAGAGCATGAGTGAAACCGCTATGCGTACCATCCTTCTCCTCGACCTCGATTTTAGCTGAGTACTGCGTGTGTGGACGCGGACAGAATTCTTTCACAGGGTTGAATGTCACGCAAGCCGGTCTTGTTCGTGATCGTGCTGTCCGCGTCACAACACAAATCATATAGATTCGTATATCTGGGGGAAAATCGCTTGACCGCGCCCAATCGACTCGTATAGAAATGGCGGCATAATGGAAATGCTCAAACCGCACGACGCAGCCAGGCTGATGAACGTCAGCTACCCCACGCTCAAGCAGTGGATTTACCAGGGGAAGATTCATTCGGTTAAGACTCCGGGCGGACATCATCGGATACCGCGGGCTGAAGTCGACCGTTTCACAGTAATTGAGGGATCAAAGAGAAAGAAGCCTACTGGCCTCAACGCAATCAGCGGACGCAACAAGCTGCTCGGAACCGTAACGGAGGTCAAGTTTGAAGGGCTGCTTGCACAGATCACCATGAGCATTGGCGGCCAGCTCATAACATCAATCATCACCCGCGACGCTTCTGAGGAGTTGGGATTGAAGACTGGAGTCCGCGCATTCGCACTGATTAAGGCAACCGAGGTAATGATAATCAGGGGGTAAGGTCAATGTCCATTAGCGCTCGTAATCGCCTGAAAGGGAAGATAACTGAGATCAAGCTTGGTAACGTGATGGCTCACGTCACCATCAAGGTTGGCCAGAACATAATGGAATCTGTCATCACACGGCAGAGTGCAGAAGAAATGAACCTCAAGAAGGGGGACACGGTGACCGCAGTTGTTAAGGCCACAGAGGTAATGGTGTCGAAGGACGAATAAACAATGAACTCCTAGCCGTCGGTCCTAACAACCCCAGCTAACGACAGTTCAAGGGCGAGCGGCCGATAGGGTTTGGCTGGCAACAGCCAGACCTCCCCCTTGGAAGGAGTTCAAACAGTTCGCATTGAAGGTTTACTTTTAGTTTGAGATCTCTGTGAGGATCCCTAAATGAAGCGCTTTCGGTCTTACCCGATCAGAGTGTATTTGGGCCTCTGTCTTGCGACTGCAGCTCTTCTGTTTCCCTGTTGTCGGCGGTCGGAACCAAGTAGTAATTCCCAAAAGCCACGACAGCTTATTGTCTTCAACGCTGGATCGTTGGCCGGGCCGGTCTCGGATTTGCTAACCGAATTTGCCAGACTTCATCCTGCGATCACGCCCCAGCAAGAAAACTCAGGCAGCCTCGAAGCCGTGCGCAAAATCACGGAGCTCGGGAAGCCCTGTGATGTTCTCGCGGTCGCTGACTATGAGGTCATACCATCGCTGCTCATGCCTCAACGCGCGGACTGGTACGTCGTCTTCGCCCGAAATCAGTTAGTCCTGATCTACACACCCAAATCGAGATTCAGCGATCAAATAGACAGCGACAACTGGCATGAAGTTCTCCTCCGCCCTGGAGTGCGATATGGCTACTCTAACCCTGATCTGGATCCGGCGGGCTACCGGACGCTGCTGCATTGGGAGTTGGCTGAGAAGTACTATCACAAGCCAGGTCTGTCCGAGCAACTCAAGGCAGGAGTGCCGGCCAGCAATATCCGAGCGAAATCGGTGGAGTTGGTGGCGCTGTTGGAGTCAGGCGAACTGGACTACATCTATTGCTATCGGTCGATTGCGGAAGAACACAAATTGCCGTTCCTCAGCTTTCCGGCGGAAATTGACTTTAGCGACCCGGCCAAGGGTGATTTCTATGCCCTCGCCGAGACCGATGTGGCTGGAAAGCTACCCGGAGAGAGAATCAAGATCAAAGGGGGCGCTATCCGTTATGGCCTTACAATCCCTGCGTCGGCTCCCAACAGAGACGTGGCAGAAGAGTTCGTGGAATTCCTGTTGTCGGCCGAGGGACAGACGATCATGCGAGAAAACCACTTAATGACTATCTCACCCGCTATGGCAAATGAAGTACGCAACGTTCCGGCTCGATTGCAAAGTAAGGTCATTCCAATGCGCGTCGACTAGGACACGGGCCTGGACAACTCGCATCCGGGACATCCAGGCAAGGAGCCCGAGGCTTCCGCAACATGAGGATAATGATCAATACAGTAGTCTTGAGCATTATCCTGATCCTGCTACATCGTGCATTCGCCACCAGGAGGGCCTCTACAACTATGCGAAATCAGATGAGACACCCCAGTCTTCTGACCGTGATCTTCTCCGTTCTAGGCGCCGCTATCGTGCTCTTCCTTGTAGCTCCCATCGTCAAGATGATGCTTGCTGGTAGTTATGAAGGTCTAGGTGAGGCACTCGCGAGTTCCGAAGTGAGAAGCTCGATCGCTTTGACGATGATCTGCGCTCTCTTGGCGACAGGGACCGGAATGGTCCTCGGCGTCCCGCTGGCATACCTTCTTGCGCGCCGCACCTTTTTCGGGAAACGAATAGTCGAAGCAGTGGTGGACGTTCCGGTGGTGATCCCTCACCCGGTCGTTGGAATCGCGCTATTGCTGATCTTCGGCCGGCAGTTCTTTGGGGGGCAGTTCTTCGACAGGTTGGGGATCACTGTCGTGGGCGGCATCGCCGGCATCGTGCTTGCAATGCTGTTCGTGAGTGTTCCCTTGCTCATCAATGCGGCACGGGATGGATTCCAACGCATTGATCCACGATTGGAGAGCGTCGCCAGGACGCTCGGCTATGGACCGTTGCGCGCGTTCGTGGGCGTCTCGCTGCCGTTGAGCTGGCGAGCGTTGCTGTCGGGAGCGATTATGATGTGGGCACGCGCGATCAGCGAATTCGGATCCATTGTGATCATTACCTACAATCCAAAGGTCGCATCGGTTCTGATCTATGATCGTTTCACCAGCTATGGCCTCACCTATGCTCTGCCGGTAGCTGTAGTCCTGGTCTTGATTTGCTTGTTCGCTTTCGCTTTACTACGCGGGGTGAATGTTCGGTCCGATCAAGTCAAGGTCATATGATCCGTCTTGTCGATGTTTGCTTCAGCGTGGGCGCGTTTGAGCTGCGTTCCTTCAATCTTGAAATTGAGCGAGGAGAATACTTCGCCATCCTCGGTCCGACGGGCGCCGGAAAGACCAGGCTCCTTGAAATCATTGCAGGACTGCAGCGACCATCATCAGGTGAGGTTTGGATCGCCGATGAAAACGTCACCGCGCTCCCTCCCGATCGCCGCCGCGTAGGCTTCATGTATCAGGATTATCTCCTGTTTCCTCACCTCACCGTACGAAAGAACATCATGTTCGGGCTTCACGATAAGACGAAGAAGGAGCGGCTGAGGCGCGTCGATGAGATCTCACATCTGCTCGGCCTGGATAATTTGCTTGACCGGCACGTCACGGGGCTGAGTGGAGGAGAACAACAACGGGTCGCGCTCGCGCGCGCCCTGGCTCCGCAGCCGCGGGTCCTGTTACTCGACGAGCCCCTGTCTGCACTAGATCCCCAGAACAGGAGAGCCGTCAGGCGCGAGTTGACGGATCTTCATCAAAAACTCGGGACGACGACTATTCATGTAACCCACGATTTCGAAGAGGCTCTGGTCGTCGCAGATCGGCTGGCGGTGGTAAACAAGGGGGAGATTGTTCAGATTGGCCTCGCGGAAGACGTAGTTCGCAAACCCCAGTCGGCCTTTGTTGCCGACTTTTTTGGCGTCGAGAACATATTCAAGGGTGAGATAGTTCTTTGCGACCAATCGGAATCTCCTGGCGCCGAGGTCTACAACGCCATCTTCAAATCCGGAGCGTTGCGACTATCCGTCATCGCTGAGGGAGAAGGTCCAGCGTACGCCGCAATACGACCGGAGGATGTCATCGTGTCAAGAGAGCTTGGCCACTCCTCGGCAATGAACAACCTCAGAGGAAAGATAGTCGAGATCGAGACAACAGGGCCCCTGGTTCGGCTGACCGCTGACGTTGGAGTGCGACTGGTCGCCCTGCTCACCAGGCAATCGCTCGTTTCTCTCAAATTGGATAAGGACGTTGATGCTTATTTCTCAGTTAAGGCATCCGCGATCCACATTTTCTGATGGCAGGTTCGACCGATGTACAGACGCAATTCGCGGTTTTGACTCCCGGACCAGTACATCCAAAACTTCCATGCCTTCAATGGCGATGAATTTGCGCTCTGTCACACGGGGGTCAGGCCCTCGATTCTGCGATTTGGATTCTTCTTGCGCAAAACAATTGTGCCCCGCACCCGGCAATCTTCTTCACGTTGTAACATTTCAAAACGAGAAGGTATAATCGTTGTTCGCCGCAAAAAACATTTTCTATGAATCAACCGGACATGGCGAGATGAACGTGGTTGGGACGCCCGGGCGACCGGCCGACCTGCGTCCTTCGAGTCTGGGATCACGTGGCCGCTGCGGTGGAATGTTCGGTTGGTGGATCGATTCCCACAACGAAATCTGGAAGAGGCTGATGACATTCCACGATATTGAAGGAGATCAGAGAATGAAGAAGATAGTATTTTCAGGCCTACTCGTCGCGCTTGTGGCGGCGCAGGTTGCTTTTGCTCACGATCCTCGCACCGTTGCCAAGGATCTGTCACACGTCTATTCAATCGAAGGGGCCGGCAAACTGACCATCCGCTACAAATCGCTCCACTTCAATGAGCCCGGCTTCGCTGCCAGGAAGACGCCTCGGGCATTGACCGCCTTCAACGGTCTCTGGAAGAGTGTCGGAAAGCTCGACACCGACTTCGATGTCGTTATCGGCGGCGTCCAGGTAAGCAAAGGCTCATACCAACTCGGGTTCGGGTTCGACGCTGATGACAACTACAAGATGATCTTGTCGAGCGGTGGGAAGGAGACTGTCATCCCACTCAAGATGAGCCTCGATGGCCCGATGGTAAACTACTTCACCATAGACGTGCGTCCTGACAACGATACAGATGCCCTGGTGCTCGAAGCTCGCTACGGCAAGCTCAGCACGTGGGTTGCGGGCACGGTCCCGTATCTGAAGCCGCACGAGCACCCCGAGGCGGCGCCTGCTAAGAAGCCCTGAACGAATTCAGATGGCAGAGGGTGCGCCAGCAACAACCCACATGATCGGTTAGCGGCCGGTCGTCAGATTCAACTGCACGGTCAGGCAAGAACCTGTTCGTGGCGCGTTCGTTGAATATGGCGACCGGCCGCTATCTTATAAAGAGGAGTATATGTTGATTCTTCGCGCTTGTCTTCTGAAGGCCCTCTGGGTTTCGGGTCTCGTCCTGCTTCTGGCAGTCTCTTCCCTCTCTTACCCCCACCAGAATCCAGCAGCCCCAACATCCGGGGCGGCTCCTCTAAGGGCGCGTCGCACTCATGACTACGACATTCAAAGTTATCGAATCGTGGTCCAGTTCGACTGGGAGAGGCGATCCGTATCAGGCGAAACCACAATCACGCTCCGCCCAATGAAGAATGACCTCAAAGAGCTGGAGATCGATGCCGGACAGATGACGATTAACCGCGTTCGCCTTGCCGGGGGAACATCGCTGACGTTTCGATATGAGGGAGGCGAAAAACTTTTCGTCACGTTGGACCGGCGGTACCCGGCGGGCCGGGACATTGCGGTCGCGGTCGACTACACAGCTACGCCGTCCCGCGGGCTGACCTTCATCAGACCGACCAAAGCCCAACCCAATCGCCCTTATCAAATCTGGTCGCAGGGAGAAGCGGAATCGAATCACTACTGGTTCCCCTGCTACGACCATCCCGATGACAAAGCCACAAGCGAGCTGATCGCCACGATCGATAAGAAGTACGAAGTGATCTCAAACGGCACGCTGATGGGGGTGACATCCAACCCCGCAGGAACCAGGACCTGGCACTGGAAGATGGAAAAGCCGTTTTCCAGCTATCTGATCTCGGTAGTCGCCGGAGAATTCGCGCAAGTTAAACAGAGCTACAGGAACATCCCGATCGTTTCGTACGTCTACCGGGATCAGATTCAAAACGCAACTCTATCGTTCAGAAACCTCTCCCGGATGATGGAGTTCTTCTCAAAACAGTTCGGCTGCGATTATCCGTACGCAAAGTATGCGCAGACCACCGTACGGGACTTTGAAGGAGGCGGCATGGAGAACATCACCGCCACCACGCTGACCGACACTATGGTCCACGATCAGCGGGCGCAGATTGACGTCAGCGCCGACGGAGTCATCTCGCATGAACTGGCTCACTCATGGTTCGGCGACATGGTGACCTGTCGCGACTGGAGCGATCTGTGGCTCAATGAATCGTTCGCGACTCTCAGCGAAGCGCTTTGGACCGAGAGCGACCGGGGCAAAGACGAGTACCTCTATGAGATGCGCTCAAATCAAGCAACCTATTTTTCAGCCTGGTTCCGCGGCACGAGGCATCCGATAGTCAGCCGCAGCTACAATGATCCGGACGACCTGTTCGACCCCTACGTGTATCAGCGGGGCGCGGCAGTGTTGAACATGCTGAAATTCGTTCTGGGCGACGAGATGTTTTGGAAAGCGATCAGACACTATCTAGCCAGATACCAGTGGCAGAACGTCGATACATCCCAACTGATCAGCGCGATCCAGGAATCGACCGGCCAGAACCTCCAGTGGTTCTTCGACGAGTGGGTCTACAAGATGGGCCATCCTGAGTTCACGATCGCGACCACGTACGACGGAGCACATGCGCTCCAGATGAAGGTCACTCAAACCGTTGTAACGCCATCGGGAGCAGACCCGGCGCAGTTCCCTCGATTCTTCACCATGCCGGTGGACATAGGGATCACAACGGCTTCAGGCGAACGCGTCCATCGGGTGATGATCGACAAGCTCGAAAACGAATTCACCTTTGAAGTCGACTCGAAACCTCTGATCGTCAACTTCGACCGCGGCAATTATCTTATCAAGGTGGTGAAGTCCAGGAAGAGTGACGAGGAACTTGCATACCAGGTCACTCACGATGCTGACGTGATGGGACGCGTGAACGCGGCGACATCGCTGATCTTCCGGGCTTCCGATCCCGCCGTGAACGCCCTGTCTGAGGCGTTGCTGCGAGACAGCTTCTGGGGTGTGCGACTGGAAGCAGCCCGATCGCTCTCGGCAATCAAGACCGAGGCATGTCGCCCCGCGCTCCTTGAAGCCGTGAAGGACAAAGACTCGCGAGTTCGAGCAGCGGTGATAACCGGGCTTGGGCGATTCAAAGACGCGAAGCTTGCTGATCTCTTCGAGAAGGTGATCGCGACCGATGAGAGTTACTATGTAGTAGCCGCGGCGGCGCACTCCCTCGGCGAAAGCGGCTCACCCCGGGCATTTGAAGTCCTGGCGACTGTCCTTAACCAGGAGTCCTGGGAGAACGTGATTCGAACCTGGACTCTGAGCGGGCTGATCTCGCTGAAAGACCCCCGCTCTCTTGACCTCGGAATCAAGTACGCTGCACCGCTGAATCCTGCTCCAGTACGTGCGTTGGCTCTCCAGCTTATTGGGCAGGTAGGCAAAGGAAGTGATCGAGCGCTGGAAGCTCTGGTGAATACTCTAAAGGAGCAGCCACATATCGCGGTTGATGCTATACAACCGCTGGGGATTCTCGGGGACGCCCGAGCGATACCCGCGCTTGCAGAGTTCGTCCTCAGAGCCGATACGTCGCCGCAGGCTAAACAGCAGGCCACGACAGTCATCAACAAGCTGAAGGAGTCCGGGAAGGCAACGCAGTCGGAAGACTGACCCCCTCCCGGATCGGCAGCCGATAGGACTACACGTCTCACCTCTCGGGCGCAGGCATGCATTCAATTCAACGAGGCGGGATGCAGGGACTCTGCGGGCTCACGCCTGGATCTGAATCAGCGAGTCTTTGGTCACGCTGCTCGCATAGTGCGAGTCGATATACTCATCCAGCATACGAATAAACTCGGGAACGATCGCCGCCCCCTGGAGTGTCTTGTACATTCGCCCGTCGACGTAGACGGGTGCACGCGGGTCCTCTCCAGTGCCGGGAAGTGAGATGCCTATGTTCGCGTGCTTCGATTCTCCAGGACCGTTCACAACGCACCCCATGACGGCAACCTTCAGTTCCTCAACACCCTGGTAGCGCTGTTTCCACAAAGGCATCTGATCTCGAATGTAGTTTTGAATCTCCTCGGCCATCTCCTGAAACAGCGTGCTCGTCGTGCGTCCGCAACCGGGGCAGGCTGTTACCAGCGGGGTGAAACTTCGCAAGCCCATCGTCTGAAGTATCTGTTGCGCGACGACTACCTCTTCAGTGCGATCGCCCCCGGGACGCGGCGTGAGCGAGACACGAATCGTGTCTCCGATGCCCTCCTGCAACAAAACCGAAAGTGCGGCAGCCGAAGCCACGATGCCTTTGCTTCCCATTCCGGCTTCGGTAAGCCCGAGGTGGAGTGGATAATCACATCGCGCTGCGAGGTCGCGATAGATCGCAATCAGGTCCTGAACCTCGGAAACCTTGGCGCTCAGGATTATCTGGTCGTGCCCGAGTCCGCATCGTTCGGCAAGCTCCGCTGATTCGATCGCGCTGACGACTACCGCTTCGCGCATGACGTCGCGAGCATCTTTCGGCTCGGGTCGCGAGGCATTTTCGTCCATCAACCGTGTGAGCAATCCCTGATCGAGCGATCCCCAGTTGACCCCGATTCGCACAGGCTTATTGTGCTCGACCGCAACCTCGATCATCGCCTGGAAGTTGCGATCGTGATGCAGGCCCGGACCCACGTTTCCCGGATTGATTCTATACTTAGCCAGCGCCACAGCGCAGGCAGGATACTCTTTTAGCAGAATGTGGCCGTTATAGTGGAAGTCCCCGACCAGCGGGACGGCAACGCCTAGTTCGCCGAGTTTCTCGGCGATGTGCGGGACCGCCTGGGCAGCCTGACGAGTGTTGACGGTGATGCGAACCAGCTCCGAGCCGGCGCGAGCCAGTTGTTCCACCTGCTCAGCCGTGCCGGCGACGTCCACAGTGTCTGTATTGGTCATGGACTGCACGACTATGGGATTGTCGCCGCCGACCCTCACTCCTCCGACATTGGCCGAGGTGGATCGCCTACGTTTGAGGTTTGACAAAGACTAGCTCCTTAGGGGTTATGCACTCAATTGGTGATTGTAGCGGCGGCGGGAGAGAAATGCGAATGAAGAAATTCGAAATGCGAAATGCGAAATTCTAGATACGTCTTGTGGGTTGTGAATTTCACAATTCGCATTTCGAATTTCGCATTTCCCTGTGCTATCTTTTCCGCGACTCAAGCCCCTTGACTCAAAGGAAGAAGATGAAAGACAGACTCAGTGAACTGGAGCAGGCACGAGAGAGCGTCAACTCAAGCGCTCCCTACGCGGTTTCTCAGCGATACTCGCTATCCCACCACATGGTGACCACGGCGTTCACCCTGGATGGCTTTCGCATCGTTCGTTGCCTGGGAGTCGTTCGCGGCATAACTGTGCGATCGCGTTCGATCTTTGGCACCCTGGGCGGGACTTTCCAGACGATCGTGGGCGGCAACATCACCGCCTTCACCAAGCTGTGCGAGGTCGCGCGTGCTGAAGCATTCGATATCCTGGTTCAGCATGCCAGTGAGATAGGCGCCAATGCGATAATTGGGATGCGTTACGATGCGAACGAGATCATGAACGGTGTGACTGAGGTGTTGGCCTACGGCACCGCCGTAGTAGTGGAATCAGTGGATGGTGGGTGAAAGGAAATGCGAAATTCGAAATGCTTGAATTTCGCATTTCGCATTTCGAATTTCGAATTTCTTCTCACGCCAGAATCGTCACCACCTCGTGTTGTGGCTCGCCGCCAGTCACGCTCGCTTCTCTCTCGCTGACATAAACATCTATCTCGCTACGAACGCCGAATCGCCCTTCCAGGTAGATGCCAGGCTCAATCGAAAAGCAGGTGCGCGGAATCAACACCCGGCCATCGCGCGTCTCCAGGTTGTCGATATTAGCCCCGTTGCCGTGGACTTCCGTGTGGATGTTATGGCCGGTGCGATGAATGAAGTACTCGCCGTAGCCCTGAGCCTGAACGACCCCGCGGCACACATCATCCACCTCCCAGCCGTGAATCTTCCTTCCGGCCGCGAATGCTTCTTTTACAAACCTGGTCGCCGCATCGCGCGCATCTCTCACAACAGTGAAGACCTTGTTAACTTCATCGGGAACACTAGCACCAACCACCGAGGTCCAGGTTATGTCGGCGTAGACCGCGCCGGGCCGGTCGCACTTGGCCCAAAGGTCGATCAACACAAAGTCCCCGGCGTGAATCGGAGAATGTTTATCACGCGTCGGCCCATAATGAGGCATAGCGCTGTTGGCATTGGCTGCAACTATCGGCGGGTCTGCCGTCATTAACCCGAGATCGCTGAAGCACCCCAGAATGAACTGCTGTATACCGTACTCGCTGGTCGGCTCACCGGCCTTGATTCGCTTTCCTATTTCGTCGAAGGCTTTGTGAACCGATTCGTACAGGCCCCGCGCCGCCTCGTTGTGCATTGCGAGTTGCTCGTCATTCCAGGCCGACTCGAACTGCTGGACAAGGTTCGCTGAAGAGACGATCTCGACGCCAAACGAGCGGATCAACTCGATGGTCCCTCCATCGACTCGCGACAGGTAAGGTATTGCGGCTTCCGGTGAGTACTGCATTGCCACTCGCGGCGGCCGGCTCGAGTTAAGCGCGGTCAGCGCGTTTTTCAAATGCGAGTGAAGCTGCTGCCAGGGCAGGTAGACCAGTTTCTTTCCAGGCAGGTGGTCGAGTTCTCCGCGCTCGATTGAGTGCACCACTTTGGTTGGGTCGCCAGATTGCGGTACCAGGTAACACCATCGGCGAGTTGCTATATGTCCCTCGCCGCCAGTGCCGAGGATGTTAGCCGCTATCGGATCGCTGCCGCGAAAACTATAGAACAACCAGCCGTCTACATCGGCTTCCTTGAGCGCTCTTTGAATCTTTTCGATCACATTCGCCTCCAGTTGTCGTTTCTCGTCTGTTGCTCGCTTTCAGGACTCGCAATAGTTCTCGGTCCGGCAGCTTGTTACACTACCACAGGGCCGGGCGTCGGGACAGGTTTTGAATCTGAAAACCAGTCCCGGACGTTATACGCTTTTGCGGCAGTTGAGAGCAACGAAGGCGAAGGAGGTGCGGGCCAGTACGCTCGCCGCACCGTCTTCGCGGAACACAATCGACGCCTGGCTATGCTATATTGAGTAGCTCGGTACGCAGCATGAACAAGCGATTTCAACTCGTCCTGATCGCACTCTTCTTCGCATTGCTCTTCGTCTATGCCGGCGCACGCGTCTATAACACTCTCCAGTCCGTCAAGAACATGAGCGACCCGGGGTGGAGCGCTCAGCGAGTCGATCGGCATGTGGTGATAACGCGCGCCAGCGGTGAGAGTCTCGCGGCCGGGATCCGCACGGGCGATGTGGTAGAAGCGATCAATGGACAGCCAGTCTCGGGCAGTGGGGCGGAAGTCGAGAGGCTGACTCAAAAGATCCCTCCGGAAACCTATTACACCCTATCGGTATTGCGTGACGGGCGGCCGCTCCAGCTATCGTTGCTGGCCGGCTCTCTGCCTTTGAGTCTCATCATCCTTCTGCACGGGGCGAACGTCGTACTGCCGACCATCTTCCTCCTTACCGGATTTGCAGTCTTCCTGCTTAAGCCATTTGATAAACAAGCGGTGCTGCTCTCTCTGATGTTTGGGATGTTCATTGGCGCGGTACCGGCTACTGTGGCGTCGTTCGTGGGAGTCGAGCCCTGGCGCGTGGGCGTAATGTTAGCCGTTCATCTGGTATCGCTTTTTTTGTGGCCGGTCTTCGTCCACTTCTTCCTTATCTTCCCTGAACGGTCGGCGATTCTCCACAGGTTTCCGCACCTCGAGTATTTTCTATACCTGCCGCAACTGCTCACGATACTTCCCTACTTTGCGATTTTGAACGTTCTTGCCGCGTTCGCGCCTACCTACATCGAGGGCTTTCGCCGGACCCTCTATCCGATAGGGTTGGTCAGCAGCATCCTGTTCGGGCTGTACATCGGGGTCGGGATCATCCTGCTGCTTCTGAACTACGGACAGGCCAGCCGGCCTGCTCGCCGACGCATGCGGGTTGTCGTAGCCGGCAGCATCGCGGGCTTCGCGCCCATCTTCGTATGGCTGGCTTGCAATTTCCTCTTCGACATTTCATACACCAGCCCGGCGCTCTCCAGATGGCTCTTCTTCACCGCCATCTTCGCCTTTCCGCTCTTCCCGCTCTCATTCGCCTATGCGATCGTTCGGCATCAGGTTATTCCTGTAAGACTTATCCTGAGCCGGAGCGCGCGCTACCTTTTTGTCTCCCGCGGATTCATCATCGTGCAGGCGGTTGTCGTCTTCGCAATCCTGAGCTTCCTGCTGACCGGCAGCCGGATGGCCGCCATCGACCGCATGGGCGAGCGCGCCGACATCGTGGTCACCATGGTGGCAACCGGGCTGGCGATTGCGCTGCTGACGCTGGTCAATCAGCGGGTAATGCCGCTGATCGATCGACGCTTCTTTCGAGAGGCCTACGACGCGCAGCAGCTCCTATCCGATCTGGCCGAGGAGATGAGGCGCGTCGCTACTGTTGAACAGCTTCTCGAATTGGCGGTAGCCAAAATCCAGCACGCTCTGCATACCGAGAACGTAACCATCTTTCTTCGCCATCGCACCAGTGGCGATTATCCCTGCGCAATCTCATCCCAGATCGCCGAAGACACGATGGTCAGCTCAAGCCCCGATCGAAGCCTTTCGCTGGCGGCGGCCGGGTACGTGGTGAAGCGGCTCAGCCAGTCCTCCCTCCCTCTCACCGTCAACTTAAAGGGTTCCAGATGGCTCGGAGGCTGGTCCGCCCTGGCCGATCATCCCACCTCGACTCAGATCCGCGAGCACGAGCGTTCGATATTGCGGCAGGCGAAGTCGGCGCTTCTGCTTCCGGTGTCGACCAAGGACGAGCTGTTGGGCATAATTTCACTCGGCCCGCGGCTGGGCGATCTGCCCTTCTCACGGGAAGACAAACAACTGCTGACAACCGTCTCCTGGCAGATGGCGTTCGCGATTCAGAATGCACACCTTGTCCAGCAGGCGACGGAAGAAGAGCGGCTCAGGCACGAGCTCGACATAGCGACGGCCGTGCAGCGACGCCTGTTCCCCGAGTGCGCCCCCGAGGTCGAGAGGTTGGAACTTGCCGGGGTTTGCCATCCGGCAGGCGGGGTAGGAGGCGACTACTACGACTTCATAATGCTGGATGGCGGCAAGGTCGGTATCGCCGTCGCAGATGTCGCGGGCAAAGGGATCTCGGCCGCACTGTTGATGTCAACCGTACAGGCTTCTCTCAGAAGCCAGGCGCCTTCGGTAAACGGCAAGCTAACCGAGTTGGTCTCCTCGATGAACAGCCTGCTGCACAGGTCGACCGATGCGAGCAGCTATGCGACCTTCTTCTATGCCCAATTCGACCAGGACTCTTGCGTGCTGACCTATGTCAATGCCGGGCACAATCCGCCAATTCTCTTGCGCGCCGGGGCGGGTGCGAGGGCTCAAGGTCCGGCACAGACAGTGCTCTCGACCGGTGAGGCTACTGCACTAGCTGCCAGCGGGAACCCAGTCGAGCCGGAGCTTGAGCGTTTTCTTGCGTTGACGGTGGGAGGGCCGATCATTGGGATATTTCCGGTCTGTGTCTACGAACAGGAGACGATTCAAATGAACGTCGGAGACCTGCTTATTGCCTACACGGATGGCGTGACTGAAGCGCTAAGTCCCGATGAAGAGGAGTTCGGCGAAGCAAGACTCTATCGAGTAGTAGACGAGTCCGCGCATCTTTCGGCGGACCAGATCTCCGCGACGATCGTCGAAAGCGTCCGTGATTGGTGCCAGGACAAGCCCCTCCACGACGACCTCACCCTGGTTGTGATGAAGGTCAGGTGATTCACGCATTCGTCGGTCATCCCCCGACGGTGAAACCTGCAAGCACACACATCTATCTCGGCCGTTCAGATATCGTTGCCCGCATACGATAAGTTAAAACTCTTATTCACGAGAGGGAAATCCGGGACGATGTTCTTAAGAATTGCATAGTTCACTGCGGGCCAATTGGCAAAGGAAGGGTCTTTGATCTTCACGCGGGTGATTGAGTTACGGTCACCCGCAACCACCCAGTGCCATATTGGTCCGCGCCATCCCTCGACTAGACCGAACGCGGCCGCGCCCTTCGGCAGATTCTCGAGGGGTCGGCGGATGGATTCACCGGGCAAAGCATCCAGTGCGAGCATTATTAGCCTGAAAGCCTCGCGCGTTTCCTCAACCCTCACCATCAGGCGCGCCCATACATCACCAGCGCTGAAGACGGAAACGCGAACCTTCAGATCATGGTAGGCTGCAAAGGGGTGATCTCGCCTCGCGTCTACATCGATTCCGCTGGCGCGGGCTGCCACACCAACAACGTCCATCTCGCGCGCCGTCCGGGCCGTCAACTGCCCCGTTCCATGGATGCGATCGAGAAGCAAGTTATTTCCCAGCGCGATCTCTACTACTTCGTCGAAATCGGCGACCACGCGAGCTAGTGTTCCCCGGACATCAGCAATTTGTTCCGTTGTGAGGTCGCACTGCACTCCGCCAGATTCAACGGAGCCACGCAGGAGGCGATGGCCGGTCAGCCGCCCATTGAGTCGCAGCAGGTCCTCGCGCAGGCGCATAGCGTGCACGTTCGCAAAGGCGAACCCGGTATCGGCACAAATCGCGCCCACATCGGCGATGTGGTTATAAAGTCGTTCAAGCTCCAGGAAGACCACTCGCAGGTAAGCCGCTCGCGGCGGAATCGTCACAGCCGCCAGGGACTCCAGCGCCTGGCAAAAGGCCAGAGCGTGCGCAACACTCGAGTCGCCCGAGATGCGCTCGGCCAGTTTCACCGCACCCTCCAGCGACGTCGTCTCAAAGAGTTTCTCAATGCCCTTGTGCACAAAGTAGAGGCGTGACTCGAGATTAATGATAGTCTCGCCTTCAACACTGAATCTGAAATGGCCCGGCTCGATTATTCCGGCGTGCACCGGGCCGACAGTTATCTCGTGAATGCCTTCACCCTCGACTCGTCGGAACGGATAGGGCGTCCCATCGTCAACAAATTCCTCAGGCGGAACGGTATCCTTCAATAGCGGGTAGTAGTCTTTCGGCCAGAATTGATGCATCGGCAGGCGGCGCAGGTCCGGGTGATCCACTGGAACGAGCCCGAACAAATCATGAATCTCGCGCTCGAACCGGCTGGCCAGATACGAGCGCGTGGCGAGTGACGGAAAGCTCCTGTCCGATTCAGGTACACCTGCCGTGGCAATCACAAATACATCTGACTCTGCCAGCTCGAAGATGTAGCGAAGCCTGAATCTCCCGTCCTCTCGCCGGGTATCTTCTGCCAGAATGAGTTGCGGCGTGGCATTGAACCTGTCGCGGAGAAAATCGGCGAGTGTGGGAATATCCTCTCTAATGACAGTCACTCGCACCTCGCGAGGCGGGCAGGCTTCCACGTCCTCGAGCTTTTTGTCAGCGGCTCGAAGCTGCCGCGCTACCATGTTCAAACCAGCCATTTCAAACTCCCAAAACTCTGAGTACCTGCTTCAGGATTGCGAGCAACGCCGGGGGAAGCGAAAGCCCCAGGGCGAGCAGCAAAGCAAAATTCACCGACAAGGGTGCCAGCGTCCACATATGAACAAAGCGACGTTCTGCCTTCTCGGGAGGGGCGCCGTACAACATCTGATTGACATTTCCGATCATCCCTGCAAACACGACTACAAACAGTGCGACAGCGGCAACGGCTACCCACCGGGGCCCATTCTCCATACCGGCGCGAAAAATGAGAAGCTCGCTGATAAATGGTCCAAAAGGAGGAAGCCCGATCAGCGCGAGCGTTCCGGCCAGGAACGCGCCGCCAACCAGAGGCGAACCCCGCAGCAGCCCGCGTACTCTCCGGATATCGGTGGACTGATACTTCAGGAAGATGTTTCCCGACAGCATGAACAGGAGTGACTTTGACAGCGCATGATTCATCACGTGCAGCAAAGCGCCCAGCGTACCCCAGTAACCGCCAAAGCCGAGTCCAAGACAGATGAGACCCATGTGCTCGACACTTGAATAAGCGAGCATGCGTTTGTAGTTTCGCTGGACAAGGAGGAAAGCGGCGGCAACCACAAGCGACAGCAAACCGATGCCCATTAACCACCGAGCGGCAGGCAGCGGTCCGGCGGCGATGTCTGTGATCGCCTTGAATCTTATCAGCGCGTACAGACCTACATTCAGGAGCACACCCGACATCAGGGCGCTTACAGGCGCTGGGGCTTCGCTGTGCGCATCCGGCAACCAGGTGTGCATCGGGGCAAGACCCGTTTTTGTGCCATAGCCGATCAGCACGAAGGCGAAAGCCAGCCGCGCCAGCCTCGGATCGAGTGACGCCGCAGCCGCATGCAATGAGGTCCAGTTCACCCCGAACTCTCCGGCCCTCGCCGATCCCGCGTAATACATCAACACCGTTCCGATGAATGCCATCGCGATACCGACCGATGAGAGAATCAGATATTTGTACGCTGCCTCCAGCGATGTGCTGGTCTGGTGAAGGTTGACCAGAAAAACCGTGGCGAGTGTCGTTCCTTCGATCGCCACCCACATGACTCCCAGGTTGTCCGTGCACACCGCAAGCAACATCGTAAAAATGAACATTTGAAAGAGCGCGAAGAAGATACGAACCCGACTGAAGTGCTCCGCATTGAACTCAGCCCGCATGTAACCGAGGGAGTAGAGGGCCGCGATTGATCCAAGTAACGTGATGACGATGATCAGCAAAGCTGAAAGCGCGTCCACGCGAAGCAACCCTCCCAGCGCCACCATCTCCCCGGCGCCCGCTGCTCCCGACTCGCCACTGCGCCAAACTCCTGCCGCGACCGTGACACCAAATCCCAGCCAGCTCAGAGAGGCGAGCGCATGAAACCATTCGATGAAGAGTCTTTGGCGCGCGAGAGCAATGCCGCCTGCGGCTGCAACCGGAATCAAAAGCAGGGCGACTATCATCCCTTCAAGCTCCCCAGCCGATCAACCTCAATCGAGTCGAAGTTCTCTTTGATGCGGTAGATGAACACTTCCATGATCAGCACGGCTACCAACACGTCCAGGAACACGCCGATCTCCACAATGAAAGGAACACCATAGGTTGCAAGCAGCGCGAGCAGGAAAATGCTGTTCTCGAGCATCAGAAATCCCAGTATCTGCGTGAGCGCGCGCCGCCTTA
>DASYSA010000631.1:0-3356 GCA_036003885.1 Blastocatellia bacterium
CCACAAAGATTGTGCTGTCGCCGCTGCTGTTGTGTGCGGAGAAGCTCAAAGCCGGCTGCGGTTCCAGCTTCTGGCTTTGATTGTCCGTTGTCACCCACACATTGATAGTCCTGGGGGTTTCCTGGATCGGGCAGGTCGTCACAGTCAGAAAAGATGCGATAATAGCGATCCAAAACGCCTTCCTGTTCTCCATCACTTCTCCTCCCAACGGCGGTGTGAACAGAGGTATTGGGCTGCGTCCAAAACCAGCAGCAGTTTCATAGGGATTCGAGAGGTAGACGAACTTGAAAAGATGTGTCGCCCGGTTTCGATTCAAACCGGAGATTGCCTCGGTGTTTTCGCACGATGCGGGCGACGGTATCCAATCCAAGACCGGTTCCCTCACCGACGGGCTTGGTCGTAAAGAACGGCTCGAAGATGCGTGACTTGAGGTCTGCCGGTATACCTGAGCCGTTATCGCGTATTTCCACAAGAACGTCGGTCGGCTCTCTCTTCGTGCGCACCTGCAACGTCCCACCTTCAGGCATGGCATCTACAGCATTAACGATAAGGTTAGTCCAAACCTGATTGAGTTCGCTGCCGTAGGCCTTGATGTGCGGCAACGCTTCGGCGTACTCGCGCGTTAGCACGATGCTCTTTTTTTTCAACTTGTACTTCAGGATGAGAAGCGTACTCTCCAGCGCTTTATGCACGTCGACTTCCTGCACCGACGCCTGGTCCATGTAGCTGTATTCCTTAATCGCGCCCACAAGTTCAGAGATGCGTGTGGTGGCGGTCTTGATTTCACTTGCAAGTTTCGCCGCTGCGAGCTGGGCGTTGACTCGTGCCAGCACATCGTCAAAGGCGGCTTTCTCCAGGACATCTGAAATTCGTTGCAGGCCCGGAGCATCAATACCGGCTTCAACGAGGTTGCCGGAAAGTTTCCAGGAGTCACCAATGCCATGGTCCTCAAGCCAGGTAGCGACCAAATCTTCCCTGTCGCTTTGCTCCAGCGAATTCAAGTGCGCAGTTGTTGCGGTGTGCTCGAGTGCGGCGTTTTCGAAGGCGCCGATCGCGTCCTCTTGTTCGGTTGTCAGGTCATGCCGGCAGAGCCGGAGGTCAGCTGCACGCAACTCCGCCAGGGTGGCGATCAGATCGTTGGCGGCTCGAGTCGCCGCGGCAGCCGGATTATTCAGCTCGTGTGCGAGTCCGGCTGAGAGCTTGCCCAGGGCCATCAGCTTATCCTGTTGCTGATCGGCAGTCGTCGTTTCGCGCACACGATCACTCATGATACCGACGAGGCGCTGGACCAGAACCGGCATTCGCTGCATCATCTCGGGGAACAGACGAACTGGAAACTCCAGCACCCGCACCACTGTGACCGCGCGTCCGGTGCCACCCATCTCGGTCATGCGCGAGAAAGGGAGCATCCCAGTTACTTCGCTCGCCGGGTCACCAGCTCGTGCGACATATACCCCCTCGTGTACGTCGTTGTCATCCCAGTAAGCGTTCACTTCCCCTTCGAGAAGGATCACCATCCAATCAGGTGGATCGCCTTTGCGGAATAATACGTCTCCGGGAGCGAATCTCCGGTCTTCCACATTGTCGGTGAACCACTTCAATTGATCTTCAGGCAGATCGGCAAACGCCCGAATGTGTCGCAGCGCCTCAACTTTGTCCTCAGCTGAGTTGCGGGTTGCGCTGACAGACTCAACCCCCCCGGACACTGTCACCGGCACGCCCACGCCTTCTATTTTTGTGTCGTCCATCGCTCATACCACCTTGCTCAGATATTGATGTACGAAGGAGATCGCGACAGAGCCTTCGCCAACGCCCGACGCGACTCGCTTGACCGAACCATGTCGCACATCGCCGACTACAAAGATACCCGGCACGTTCGTTTCTAAAAGCCCTGGATCTCGGTCCACCTGCCATCCTTTAGGCCGTTTCCCATCGCGCATCAAGTCGGGGCCGGAAAGAATAAACCCATGCTCATCACGCTCTACGATATCCGCAAGCCACCTGGTGTTTGGAGCTGCACCGATCATGATGAACAGCGAGTTAGCCGGCACTTTCTTGACCTCGTTGCTTACAGTACAGAGGACGGAGATTGCTTCGAGATGATCCTGGCCATGCGCCTCTACTACGGACGAGTCGAATTCGATTTGGATGTTCTTAGTCTCTTTTAACTGCTTGATTAGGTATTGCGACATTGACGCCGCGAGTGATGAACCTCGTACCAACACGACTACTCGTCGCGCATACCTCGAGAAGTACATGGCGGCCTGGCCCGCGCTATTCGCGCCCCCAACAATGAACACATCTTCATCTCTCGTGGACATTGCTTCGGTCATCGCAGCACCGTAGTAGATTCCTGCGCCGGTGAGACGTTCGACGCCTGGAGCGTCCAATTTGCGCCACTGTACGCCGGTCGCAACCAACAAGGCGTGACAACTGAGTTCCGCTCCGTCCCCGAGTTTCAGCAAACGGTAAGGACCATCCAGACGGATGGCAGTAGCTTCGGCTGAAAGGATCTCAACACCGAACCGCCGGGCCTGAACCACGGCGCGCCGCGCAAGGTCGCCACCGCTGAGCCCGCTGGGAAACCCCAGGTAGTTCTCGATGCGACTGGACATGCCAGCCTGTCCGCCAGGGGCTTCGCGCTCGATCATGACCGTTCTCAAACCTTCGCTTGCGCCATAAACTGCGGCCGCGAGTCCTGCCGGGCCGCCACCCACAATTGCGAGATCGTAGAATGTCTCTGCCGCCCGGGTCTTGAGCCCGGAATGCTCGGCAAGCTCGCTGATCGTGGGCTGATGCAAGCGTAAACCGTTAGGGAAGATCACGAGCGGCAAGTCTGTCTTTTCTTTCTCTTCGAGCAGCTCTACGACGCTCTTAACATCCGCATCCGTCTCGGTGGTTTCTATGTCGAGCCATTGATACGGGACATGATTGCGGGCCAGAAAGTCTTTTACGTTGTGCGAAGCAGGAGACCAGCGATTCCCTAAGACACGGATGCCCTCAAACTGAGGCGGAAAGGCCGCCTGCCAATCCTCGAGCAGCTCGTCCAGAACCGGATAGAGGTTTTCTTCAGGCGGGTCCCAGGGCTTTAACAGATAGTGATTAATCCCCGCTTCGTTGATCGCAGCGATTGCTGCGTCAGTGTCCGCGTACGCTGTCAACAGTACTCGCTTGGCATCGGGATAAATGGTGATAGCCTGCTCCAAAAACTCGACACCGGATAAGCCGGGCATTCTTTGATCAACAAGGAAAAGTGCAACAGCACCGGTCCTGACCTTCAATTCCCGAACAATCTCCAACGCGGCCGGCCCTGATTCGGCCCGCAGCACCCGATAGTCGCGTGCATACTGGCGTCT
>DASYSA010000632.1:0-5454 GCA_036003885.1 Blastocatellia bacterium
TTCGGCGTTTCACTGGTCTGCCTTGCTAGAAAGCGGACGGCAAATCCGGATCAACGAGAACTGGGCGCGCGAGCCGAACCACCAGGCGAGTGACCTGCTGCAGAGGCGGAGCCACGAATTACACGAATTACGCGAATCTACACGAATCAGTCGTGATCATTCGCGGAATTCGTGTAATTCGTGGCTCCCTCGTTCTGACGACGGAACAATCACCTGATTGCACGCCGACGCCCCAGTTGCTAGACTCCTTTATCAGGATTAACAATGACTACAAATAATGTGGAGCAAAAGAAGGCTCCTGAAGATCCGAGGCGCAATGTCGTGCGCAAGGGGTTTGGTCTCAAGAGTGAGATTCGGGAGTCCATCGTCACCGACTATCACAGTGATCTGGTGAATCGCATCAAGAGCGAGGGCAACTCGGTGACGGTGGGACGCCTGACATTTCGCCTGGCCGACGAGTTCGGCTTTTGCTACGGAGTCGACTTCGCACTGAACCTTGCCTATGAAACGCGCCGTAAGTTTCCAGATAAGCGCATATTCCTGACCAACGAAATCATTCACAACCCCCGCGTCAATTCTCGACTGGGCGAGATGGGGATTGAATTCATTGACTGCTCGCCCTCAAATCCGGATCGATTCTCGAATATCGCCGCTGACGACATCGTCATGGTCCCCGCGTTTGGAGCGCCCGTTGGCGAGTACCGCGATCTCCAGGAGAAGGGGTGCATGGTTGTCGATACGACCTGCGGTTCTGTGGTTGCAGTGTGGAAGCGCGTCGACCGATATGCCAGCGAGGGGTTCACCTCCATAATCCACGGCAAGCACCTGCACGAAGAGACTCGCGCGACGAGCTCGCAGGCAACGAAGTATGAGGGCGGAAACTATCTGATCGTGCTGGATAAAGCGGAAGCCGCTTACGTGTGTAGATACATCGTCGAGGGCGGAGACAGAATCGAGTTCATGCAAAAGTTCGGAGAGGCCTGTTCCGCGGGCTTCGACCCTGACTCGGACCTGCGACGCGTTGGACTTGCCAACCAGACGACGATGCTCAGCAGCGAGTCGCTCGAGATCGCCGATATGTTCCGCGAAGCCATCGAGCGGCGATACGGCAACGCGGCTATAGCCGACCAGTTCCGTCACTTCGATACGATCTGCACGGCCACCCAGGACCGGCAAGACGCTGTCAACAAGCTAGTGCGCGAGGACATCGATCTCATGATCGTGATCGGCGGCTATAACAGCAGCAACACAACTCACCTTTACGAAATATCCCATCTGCATAAGTCCGCATATCACATCTCCGACCCGAGCTGCATCATTTCAGCCTCTCAAATACGGCACAAGCTCCTTGGAGAGGACGCGGAGATACTCACCGACGGCTGGTTGCCTGACGGTGATGTGACGTTGGGAATAACGGCCGGAGCTTCGACGCCGGACCGCATTGTCGGAGAGGTGATCGATCGGATTGCAAACTTCTCCGCCGCAAGATCAAGCCAGTGACAAGTGACAAATGACTTCTATCGCCGTGCAGCGGCGACAACCTTTTCGGCTGCGTCTTTCATTCCGGTTGCAGCAACGAAACCAAGTCCGCTCTGTTCTATCACCTCGCGGCCTCGCTCCACGTTAGTGCCTTCAAGCCTGACCACCACCGGGACCTTCACGCCGATCTTGCGCGCCGCTTCGACTACGCCCGTCGCCACCATGTCAGTGCGCACAATCCCGCCGAAGATGTTGATCAACACCGCGCGGACGTTCGAGTCCGAGAGCAGTATTCTGAAGGCGTTCTCTACTCGCTCCTGCGAAGCCCCGCCGCCGACGTCCAGGAAGTTCGCCGGCGCGCCACCCGCAAGCTTGATGATGTCCATCGTGGCCATTGCGAGTCCTGCGCCGTTGACCATGCAGCCGATGGTGCCGTCGAGCTTGATGTAGTTGAGGTCGAACTTCGAGGCTTCTATCTCGAGCGGGTCCTCTTCGTTCAAATCTCGAAGCTCGGCAAACTCTTTGTGTCGGAATAGAGCGTTGTCGTCGAAGTTGAGCTTCACGTCGAGCGCATACAACTCTCCGTCTTCGGTCAGAAGAAACGGATTGATCTCCGCCAGCGACGCGTCCATGTCGACGTAGGCTCGATAGAGCGCCATCATGAACTTCACGGCCTTATTTACGACTTCGCCTGGAATGCCGATGCCGAAGGCCAGCTTGCGGGCCTGGAAAGCTGTGAGACCGACGGCCGGATCGATCGGTTCCTTGAGAATCTTCTCGGGTTCGTGAGCAGCCACCTCTTCGATGTCCATTCCGCCGGCGGACGACGCCATAAAGACCAGGCGCGAAATTGCGCGATCGAGCACGATGCCGAGATAGAACTCCTGTTTGATCTTCAAGCCCTCTTCGATCAGAATGCGGCGGACCTCGCGCCCCTCGGGACCGGTCTGATGAGTAACCAGCTTCATGCCCAGGATCTTTTTGGCAAGCTCAACGGCCTCTTCGGCGGTGCGGGCCAGCTTGACCCCGCCGCCTTTGCCCCGGCCCCCGGCGTGTATCTGAGCTTTGATTACTACGGGAAGGCCGAGTTGTTCGACGATAGCCGGCGCTTGGTCGGCGGAATTCACAACCTGACCTCGGGGCACCGTCACCTCGTACTTAGCAAGAAGCTGCTTCCCCTGGTATTCATGTATTTTCATAGTTTGTGATTTTGTCCGTTGTCAGTGGTCCGTTGTCAGTTGCCAACATGGTCGATGGCCGCCAACGGACAACTGACAACGGACAAATGACTAATGACAAGTGACTAATGACTACTAACTGCTCCGCTGCTTTGAATCGTCAGGACGTAGACGCCGCTCGAAAAACTACCCGCATAGGCGCGATTGCGGTCGAAGGGATCAAACGCGATGGCCCAAACGCGATTGCTCGGCAATTCTCCCCGGTCGATCCGTTCCCACGAGTTGCCCTTATCGGTAGAGAGAAAAACACCGCCGCGCTGGTATTCTGCAACAAGCATCTCATCCGGGTTGTCCGGGTTGATAACCGCGGACGTGAAATCGCCGGAGGGTAATCCGCCGCCTCGTTTCGACCATGTGCGGCCGCCGTTAGTAGAGCGAAAGACAAACTGATTGGTTCCCAGAAGTATTACGTAGGGATCGCGTGGACTTATAGCTATCGACTTGACGGTCATGTCGCTCGGACCGCGCTCGACGTGCTCCCAGTTGCTTCCCCCATCGAACGAAGCGAAAAGTCCCTGCCGCGTTCCGATCAGGATCCTGTTGGGCATGTCGCGATGGGTAGCCACTGAGTAGACCCGACTGTCCTGATCGTAGCCGGGGATTGGAACCTTCTCCCATCCTTTCGTCTCGTCGAAGGTCCTGTACAATCCGTCGATGGCCGCAGCCATCAGGCCCCGGTGCCCCTCGCTGTTCACGAAGCTGGTTATGTCGTCAACCTGCTTGGTGAGAGTTGAGAACTGTGAGGCAGGAGTGTCCACCACCTTCGGCGTGGGCTTCTTCTTTTGCGCGCTCTGCGGAGGCGCAGTCGGGCGGGCTTTCGCCGATTTCGGCTTCGATTTTGACTGTGAAGACTTCCGTTGCGCCGGAACCGCTTCATAGCGGCCGACAGTTGAGAGGGCGCTGGCCCGCCGTCTGGGTGCGGCCCGCGTGGGCGCGGGCTTCTTTACCGGAGCCGGCGTCTCAACGACGCCGACGAAAGCCCAGTTCGCGCCGTGGTCATTCGAGCGATACACCCCATAGTTGGTTCCCGCGTAGACTACGGCGGGGTCGTCATTCATCTGGAAGAGAGCGAACACATCGCGGGTGCCGAGACCGTTCGCGGATGGCTGCCAGCTCTCCCCCCCGTCAGACGAGAGAAAGATGCTGCCGGCGGTTCCATCGTGGTAAACGCTCGCGAGAATCCGGCCTCGCTCATTAGCGTCCGGCAGGATCGCAAGGATGTGCCGGTGGATGAACCCTGTGTTAGCGTCGGCGAAGTCGTCTCCCAGATTATCCGAGACCCGAACGCCGAAGTCGTCGGTGGCGATCAACACTCTCTTGGGACGGTCCGGATGTACGACTACGGCGCGAATGACTACCGCCTTTGAGGTGCGAAGCTTCCAGTTCTTTCCGCCATCGTTTGAGCGATAGAGACCTTCGCTGGTGCCGGCGAATATCACGTTCGGGTCCGTCGGATGAGGGAGTAGCGCGTAGGTTCTGCGCGCGCTGAAGGGTATACCGGGCAGCTTGGCCCACTTCTCGCCCGAAGCCACCGAGCGGTAGATCCCGCTGCACGCATTGATGTGAAGAAGATTCGGATTCGTCGGGCTTACACAGATACCCATGATGTCGGAGTCATCGATCATGCCGTTCTGATAGCCTATGGGTTTCCAGTTAGCGCCGCCGTCGGTTGTCTTCCAGGGGAGATGGTGAGTGCCAATGTAGATTATCTTTGGATCCCTGGGATCGATAGCTATCGAGTTAATGTTGCGGATCTCGGCGTGACCCTCAGGCGATATTCGCTCCCAATTCTTGCCCGAATCGACCGAGCGGAAGAGGCCGCTCTTCGCTCCCGCGAAGACGATGCTGGAGTCGGACGGCGCAAGCGCGAGGGAGAGGAGTGTCAATCCTTTTGTCTCGGAAAGCAGGCTCCATTTCTCGCCGGCGTCTTCGCTTTTGAATACTCCGCCCTCCTCTCCCGACCCTTGAGCCACGGTCCATGCTGCGGCATAGATCACCCTGGTATTCCGAGGGTCGATGGCCAGGTTATCGATTGAGAGTCCGCGTTTGTCCAGTCCCGGCTTGAGTCGTTGCCAGATCTGAGCGCCGTTGGTGGATCGAAAGATCTGGCCGTCGCTGGTTCCGAGATAGAGCAGGTCCGGGTTGTCTGGAGAAGCGATCAGCGTGCGGACGTCACCACCCCACGGACCTGTTACTTCCCAGCGTCGGACCTCACCCTTTGAGTTGGTGTTTGAAAGGGTGTCGTGAGGCGAGTCGTCTGCTCTGCTCGCTATGATAGAAGCCGGTAGCAGTAATAGGATGGGGAAGAGAAGAAAACGGTATCTCATCACCTGACTTTGCTCCTGCTTTCGTTATTAACCTTGTCATTGCCGATCAAGGGGCCTGTCCGATTCTGTAGGTTCCTGCGTCGCTGAAAAGACTATACAGCTATAAATTGAAAATTGAAAATTGAAAATTGAGAACGGTCCGTAGTTATCAATTCTCCATTCTCCATTTTCAATTCTTTTTCAGCGCTTCTCGTGCGATATACTTCAGCGCGTCTTTTGCCGTCACGAGCCCCGTCACCATGCCTTCGGCGACTACCGGAATGTGTCTGAAGCCCCCAACGGACATCTTGTTGAGGGCGATCCTGAGCGAGTCGGCCGCCTCAACGGTTTCGGGTGCGAGAGTCATGTAGTCTCGCAGGTGCAATTGGTCGAGCGCCTTGTCTGTTCCGATGAGCTTGAGCAACAGATCC
>DASYSA010000633.1:0-8404 GCA_036003885.1 Blastocatellia bacterium
GGATTTAGGATTTGGGATCTAGGATAATCTAGGATTTAGGATTTGGTGCGAGAGGACCTTTTCTTTCGCAGTGTGCAGGGTCCAGCACTACTTGCTGTTCAGCCATGTTTCTCGCGCATCAGAACCTAGATCCTAAATCCTAGATCCTATCTTCGCCTCCAGATACCAGGACATGTAGCCGCGATACTTCTCCTGCAAATCCTTTCGCGTCCAATCCCGTCCGGTAATTGTTCTCCGGCAGTTTTGAGCTCCGCATCTACAATCCATTTCGTAGGTGTCGTCATCAGTGGTTGCCCAATCGTGAGTCAGTTCTTCACCGGCCTCGATATCGCGCAAAGCCACGAATACGATCTGGCCTTTCACACCTGTGTTTGGATCGCATGAATGATTGCTGAAGATCATGCTGCCTTCCCGCTCCTCCTGGGTGAGGGGCCCGATAAATAGGTCCTCAGCGATCTGGATTTCAGAAGGCCCCAGCGTGTCCTTGACCGTATCGAGGGTTTGGCGATCAAAGATATGGCCGCCCTTGATGCAAACGATCTCGCCTTTCCTGATTGGCGCGGTAGCGAAGAGACCTCTTCCTTGAATGGGGCTCTCTTTGACCGCCGCGCTGGGAGATATGTAAGACAGGTTCACGAATCAATCCTCCTTGGGTTCTATCCGCGTTGCAGAGGGGATCATAGACGCGCTCCGCCTGAGGCGACCACCCCATTCGCGGTCGACCAAAAACCCGGGGACAGAGAAACTCCCCCACCAACCAAAAGAATTTTCTTGACAAAATAATTTGTCGGTCGTATAAAGCTACAACAATATGAGGCCGAACACGAGACATGTTGAGTTGATTCACGATGGCGGGGGGGCCCTGGCGATGCTCGACCCCTTGCGGCTTCAGATCCTCGAAGGATTGCGGTCGCCGGATTCGGCATCCGGGGTCGCCCGCAAGCTAGGACTCCCAAGACAGAAGGTCAACTACCATCTTCGAGAATTGGAGAAACATGGCTTTGTCGAGCACGTCGAGGAGCGCCGCCGAGGCAATTGCGTGGAGCGCATCGTCCAGGCAACCGCCCGCTACTACCTGATCCTTCCTCAAACTCTCGGACAGCTTTCTGTAGATGCCGGTACGATCACCGATCAGGATCGCTTCTCCTCAACCTATCTCGTAGCCGTCGCCGCCCAGGCCATTCAGGAACTCGCCCTCCTGCAAAAAAGAGCGGAGCAGGCAGACAAGAAGCTCGCAACCCTCACGCTGCAAAGCGAAGTTCATTTCGCATCTGCCGCCCAGAGAAACGCCTTCGCGGAAGAACTCTCCAACGAAGTGGCCAAACTCATTCTGAAGCATACTCGTGAAGGAAAAGGAGCCCGCCGGTTCCGGATGTTCCTGGGCCTCTATCCCGCCATTAGCGACAAGGAGACGACGAAACCATGAGCAAAACGCGAGAGATAAAAACCACCATTGAGATCGAGGCCGACATCGACGCCGTTTGGAAAGCGCTGACTGATGCCGAAGAACTGATGCGATGGTTTCCGCTCGATGCGCGATCCAAACCCGAACCCGGCGGAAAAATCTGGTACTCATGGGGACCGCCCTATGAAGGTGAGAGTCATATCGAGATCTGGGATCCTCCACATCGTCTCAAGCTCAGGGATCAATGGGGAGGGAGCGCGCCGGACGGACAAGTACGCGAAGTGGAGCCGGGGGTGCCTGCTCGCGTGGCAATGGACTACACGCTCGAAACCGAAGGGGGCAAGACGATTCTCAGGCTCGTTCACTCGGGCTTCGGCGCGGGCGCGGATTGGGACGATGAATTCGAAGGAACCCGTCGCGGCTGGGATCAGGAACTCCTCGGCCTCAAGCACTATCTGGAGCATCATGCCGGGCACGATCGAAAGTCGGTCTGGGCGAGGATCAAGGTGGAACTGTCAAGAGATGAAGCGTGGCGGCGGCTCACCGGCAGTGACGGACTCAACGTTCCGCCGTTGAAGCAAGGGGACACATTCGACCTGACTACGTCGGGTGGCGAGCGGCTGCAAGGCCGAGTACTCAAACATACCCCGGGCGAGGATTTCGTCGCTGTTTTGGAGAACTGGAACGACGCCTTCATGCGCTTCAGCGTCGAACAATCATCCCGGCCGCGGCCTTACGCTGAGCCGAACCTGTGGCTCTCCACGTACGGCTTGATGAATTCTCAGGTGATGTCGTTTCAAATCAGTTGGACTAGACTGTTAACCAGACTCTTTCCACAAGAGTTCAAGGAGTAAGCCCTATGATGATACCGATTCTTGTTCTCTCGTTGCTGTTGTCAGGTACAGGCGCTGGTGCCAGGTCCGGAGCCGACTTTGACCGATTGAAGGCGCTTGCGGGTGACTGGGACGCCACGAGTCCCGAGGGCAAATCGCGGATCACCTTTACGCTCATTTCAAACGGGACGGCAGTTATGGAGTCGATGACCGAACACAATATGGTCACTGTCTATCATCCGGATGGCGACAGTGTCTTGATGACTCACTACTGTGCTGTCGGGAATCAGCCGCGGATGCGCGCTCGCAGGTCAGGGACCGACTCACTGATTTTTCAGTTTGTGGATGTCGCAAATCTGAAAGGTGTCGGGGCCGGCCGCATGCAGCGCCTGGTGATCAAGTTTCAGGATGCCGATCATTTGACGGAGGAATGGACCTGGAAAGAAGGAAACAAGGAGACCACCTCGGTGTTTCATCTGCAGCGTGCGAAGTAGTTGAGTAGTCCTTGTTCAACAAGCGCATGCTCAGACGCCGCGAGCTGGTCCTGTGGATGAGACGCGCCGCGTCCCTGACGCACAGATTCGGCTGGACAGGAAGAGAGGTGAGCGGTTGATAATCCCTCAAGGAGGACAACCGGATGAAGCGGGTTCTTGCATGTGTGATCGCAATGCTAATGCTGGCGCTCGGCCTCTACGCTCAGACGGCGCCGGATGCCGCCGAATTGACCAGGCTACTGAAAGAATTCCTGGACGGCGCGTCTCGCAACGATGCTGCCGTGCACAACCGTTTCTGGGCCGAGGACCTGATCTACACCGGCTCGTCCGGGCGGCGGATCTCGAAAGCGGACTTAATGCGCGATGTGCGTTCGGCGCCGGCCCCAAAGCGCGCGGAGCCTACAACCACGTATTCCGCTGACGACATCCGCATTCAACAGTATGGCAATACAGCGATCATCGCCTTTCGACTTGTCGGCACAACCGAGCAGGACGGAAAGACCCAGGTCGCGCAATATCTCAATACCGGTACCTTCCTCAAGCGCAATGGCATGTGGCAGGCTGTGAGCTGGCAGGCGACCAGAATGCCCCGTGCAGAAGAAGAAACAAAGAAAGAAGTCTCTGCAATCGAGGCCGCCTTTCATCAGGCGATTCTCGCTTCGGACATCAAGAGACTCGAATCATTGACGGATGAGAGCTTCATCTGGACGCATCGCACGGGAGAGCAGATAACGCGGCAGCAATTGCTCGACAGGTTGGGATCCGCGCAACTGAAGTATTCGAAGCTGGAGACCAGCAATGTAACAGTCTTTGTGTACGGTGATTCGGCGGTTGTGCGTGGTGTTTCGACGAGGCAACGCAGTTCGATATCCGGGTCCGCGGGCGCCGGCGATTCCATCCCATTCGCAGACTTTTATAGTCTGACGTTTATCAACAAGGGCGGCTTCTGGAAGGCAGTGTCGATGCATTCGAGCCAGTAGCCTATCGGCACCTATGAGCACCTACCAGGGCATTCAGCAAAGAGTGCGAAGCAGAGTTCGCATGATCCTTGAAGTGGACGGAGCGTGAAATGAAAACAATCTCTCAGACTTTCTCTCCAGTGCTGATTTGGGCAGCTCTGATGCTGGTGACGTACACCTCTGCGGCCACCGCTTCGGCTCAAAGTGAAGGCACGCCGCCCCCCTTTCCTGCGCCCGGCAAGCTGGTTGATGTCGGCGGGTGGCGGCTGCACCTCAATTGCACCGGCGAAGTCCGCCCTTCGCAGCCGACCGTCATCCTCGAATCGGGCAAGGGAGATTTCTCCGTTGAGTGGAGCCTCGTTCAGCCGGGCGTCGCCAGTTTCGCTCGAGTCTGTTCGTACGATCGGGCGGGCGATGGGTGGAGCGACCTTGGCCCGCACCCTCGCACAATGCACCAGATCGTTTACGAGCTGCACACGCTGCTGGAAAAGGGCGGCGTGAAATCGCCCCTGGTGCTCGTTGGGCATTCTTATGGCGGCTGGCTGGTGCGTCTCTATGCCTCCACCTACCCGGCAGACGTCGTCGGGATGGTGCTCGTCGAGGCCGGCGCCGACAATCCGGTGCGCAAGTTAGCGGATGGCAAGCTGGTGCATTCGTCGGACCTCGCAACGGGACAGCCGATTCCGGCGGTGAAGGTCTCAAATCCATTGCGAGTGAGCGACATTCCGCCAGGAGCCTTACGCCAAATGAGAGCCGGCTTACCGCAGGCTGTCAGGACCGCGAACGAACCTCCGCGCAACAAGCTGCCGGCCGACGCGCAGCGTATGCGGACATGGGCGCTCGGACAGCTTGGGCACGTTGCCGCCGCGGTCAACCCGTTCGAGAACGAAGAACTCGTGGGCTTGCGGGCCGAGCGAACCAGGAGCCAATACCCGCTGGGCGACATGCCGCTGATTGTTCTTACCCGTGGGAGATCGAAAGATGACGGCCCCGATGGAAAGGCCTTGGAAGAGGAACACAGGAGGGATCACACGGCTGTCGCAACGATGTCGCGAAACGGCAAGCTGGTCATCGCCGCGAAGAGCGGCCATCACGTCCAACTCGATGAACCGGAGCTCGTGATCAATTCGATTCGTGAGGTGCTGGCGTTAGTGCGGAAGTGAAAGGTCTGTTTTGATCGGTGAAGGCCCGTAGGTTAACCAGGGCATGCTGCCTGGTTAGGCGACTGGCGAGAATAGTTGGATAGAGCAGTCAACATCCTTGTAAGCGCTCAAGGACAGTCATCTCTGTTTTCGCCTTGTGAGAGCCCGGTCGATCTGTTCTTCGACCGCTGTTTTTGTTTCTCCCATCGCTTCCGAAATCTCCCAAACCAGTAGCCTTCTCGACCTCTCCAGTGTCCTGGACTCCCCGGGTGTCAATGGCCTCGAATTCCTCAACTCGGTCAGCGCCTTGACCACCTCGGCCAGGTCAAGGGCAGAGCCGGCGGTAACCTCTCTCAAGTTCTCGAGTATTCGCTCCTTCAGGGCCTTGGCTCGTTTCGTGGTCTTCTCCAGCGCCGCAATCAGCTTTGGAACATCAGACTTCTTAAGGAGGAGGCGTACACCTATGGCCTCGACCTTGTCTACCGGGACGAACAAGGCTCCTCCTCTATCGTCCAGGAGAGTCAGTTGGTAGAAGCTCATGGGCCTCCCATCGACAACTCTCTTGACGACGCGGTCGATACGGCAGGGGCCTTGAGATGGATAAATAGCTTTCCTCCCAATCGTCAGCATCAGGCGATTCTCCTCTCCCGGTCGGATGCCAGGTGATTGTCCAGTCGATAACTTCTTGCCGGATAGAGGGCTGTCCTTACCCACATTTCAGTGCTGGTGATCTCAAGGAGCGTCGGTTCGAGCGCGCTCACAGCGTTCACATACGGTTGTCGGAACTCGTGCTGCCATTCCCGCCGCACCGTAGCCATGTGTCCCCAGTGGTAGCTTTCGCTGGGATTGCCGGATGTGTCGGTCCCGATAGCCAGCGGTGCAGGTCTCTTGGCAATGACTTTGAACTGGTTCTTGTTTCTTCTCATGGGGGTACCTATTGTGCTTCCGAGGGTTGTTCCTGAACGGCGGCGGCCGTCAGGCGCCTCGAGAGCGCCACTCTCACGATGTCGCCTACATCTTCCGCGTCGAAATTCACTTTCTCCAACAGGCCTGCCAGGTAGTCTGCAGACTTTCGAAACTCTTTCACTGGAAAACCATTGTCGACCTTGCCGTCATATTTGTCTTTCGCTCTTTGCTCCTGATACGCTTCGTGAGAGTCTTCCAATTTGTTCATGTCGTCGCTCCTGCTGATTGAGGTGATCAAGAATCAACACGACCACCGCCTCAGTCTCAACGCGTCAGCTTATGCCTTCCCGGAACCGTGTGTCCCAGGAAAGTCCAGGCGAGGTCTATTAGCCTTATCAGATTTGAATTCATGGACCCAGGACCGGAGAGTATCGACAATCCCGACCTCTTCACGTGGTGGTTTCTCTTTCTCGGCGGGGGGCGATGTCCCCGCCTTGATCAATCGCACTTTCATTGTACTTTTTTCCTTTGTTGATTACGTCGTTTCAGGGAGTTGGATATGCGGATACGGTCTGTGGGTCGAGAGTCTTCGCGGTTGCGTTATAACACCCTCCGGCGGCCACTGAGCAGGTTGAAGATTACTACTACAAGCACAACGACCAGCAACACGTGAACGAAGCTACCACCAATGTGCCCCAGAAAACCCAACAACCACAGAATAAGAAGAATGGCGACGACCGTCCAAAGCATAATTCACCTCCGGGTACCGGGCCTCACACAACTTCCGGATGTCAATCACCCGAAACACCCTAACCCGACTCCGCTTTACATTCCGAATAATACGCTCACCTGCGACCCGTTTCTGTCCAATAGTGCACAAGGACGAGAATAATGGGTGATACGTGATTCGTGCTGCGTGATGGGTTCCTGAGGCTGCAATATGACGCATCTATGCGATCACGCATCGTCACGCACTATATTTTGCGAATTGTGCAATTTTGTACAGCGCCGCCCCTGGGATGGGCGTATACTACCATCGGCAAAATTCCAGTAGCCGTCCCCCCCCACGAGGCAATGCCTCAACTGAAGGGTATTAAACTATGATTGAAAATAACCCTGAGATGGATCAATTCAAGCAGGAAATGCGCATCTCCCTGGAGCGGGAGGCCAGGAACTCCAGCGAAATCAAGGTCGCCAAGCATGACAACGTTTACGCGGCTGGTTCTGAACTCGAGTCGGTGTATTTCATTGAAAGCGGCAAGATCAAACTGATTATGCTCTCCCCTGAAGGTCGGGAGTGCACACTTGCGATTCACTCTTCGGGAGATATTTTTGGAGAGCTGTGCTTGTCCGGGTTGAGGGGACGGCCGGAAACGGCGACAGCGATGGAAGACACATTTGTGAAACAGATTCCTTCCGCCAGGTTCCTCGAGCGGATGGCCAGAGACTCGCTCCTTGAAGGCTTCGTCAAATACCTGGCGGTGAGAGTGGCGGACCAGCAGGAAGTCATCGCCAATCTGGTGACGGTAGACAGCGAGCAACGCTTAGGAAAGACCTTGTTGCTCCTGGCCAGAAAACTGGGCAAGAAAGATCCTCGCAGCATACGCATCGAGTTGAGGATTTCACACGAAGAACTGGCCTCCATGGTGGGCACAACCCGGTCGCGGATCAGCGTATTCATGCAGAGATTTCGACACCTGAACCTGATCGAATTGACTGAAGAGCACCACCTGGTCATCAAGGAACAGAAGCTCACCCGTTACCTCGCGTCGATTGCTTAGCGGCTTCAACGCCCCCAAGTCGGAAAAACAATTACCTTTGTTCAATATTGAACAGCGCCGAATCAACGCTTCGCGTATGCTGGACCAGTTTGCCAACCGGTGCACGGGGTCGGGTTCGATAAAGACTGAGATTCATTCACGGCGATCCCGTACACCGATTGGTAACTCGTTCACTTCAACCTATCGTGTTCCCGCCTCCAATTGAATGCGGCCTGATCATCTGTTCACTCGTTACTTTGATATAGGCATTCTGATCGTGATGCATTGCTCCTTCGGGGAGCCATTCCCACAGAGGTCCCAGGTCTTTTCGGGCCTGGTCCATATAAAACTTCGGAAGCTCGGTCGTCTCCTGTTCGAAATAGCGGCGGAACTGTCGATCGGTGTCGAGCGATTTTCGAACTTCGGTGTGATACCTGATTCTGCCAAAGCCCTCTGAGGACACGGCCCGCACGACATTCATCCACCGAGGAATCATCCCCTTGTTCGCCCGACCCCGGTTGAAGATCGCCCGCCATGAATACGTGTACTTAACGAGATCTATCACGCGCTCGTAGAAGTCAGGCCACGAGTAGTTTTTGGGCCTCACGTTCATAGCCTGATTGTTGTTCAGAAAATGGAATGGGAATGGCAGGACGCGGTTGGCGCGCTGGTACTCTACATTGAGCGGCGCGGCCTGTCCAAACGCGGATAGGAGCGAGTAGCCGGGAAATGCGCCTGGAGCGAGGTCCACAAAACGCTTCGTGAGCTCAAAGGGTTCCGGCCCCTCGTCTACGTCGAGACCCAGGACGAAGTTAGTCTGGATATACGGCATATATCTTAGAATCATGTTCACGTGCTCGGCGACCTGCCGAACCTTCTCCATCCCTTTGTTCTTGCCGGTCTTT
>DASYSA010000634.1:0-11857 GCA_036003885.1 Blastocatellia bacterium
GAGTGCTTCTTTGCCGATTCGTATCATATCATCCGTCTTCTTTGCGGTGATCGCCTCATTGAACAGGTGGGGCCGGACCCAGCCCTTCAAATACGCGGCGTATTTACCAGTCGGGAACTTTTCCAGATACGCCTTTGCGAAGCTGAGCGCCGTCGGAATGTCACGGGCCTGGTTGGCATCAAAGAAAGCCTTGTAAGCGTCGGCGTCCTGCTTTTCAGCACTCTGCGCCATTCCGCTGCGGCCCGAAGCAGTGGCCACCATCGATACAAGCACCACCATTAGCATCGCGGACTTGTTAATTGAAAACCTTGCCTCTGAGTAGATTCTGTAGCGAGTTTGCTCGTACACGTGGCCTCCGATAGCATTCACCCAATAAAGTGTTGTTGTGAGCTCGTCGCAACTCTAAGAGAAGGGGAGCTGCCGATTCTCTTCGATGAAAACGTCCATTCCGATCGTCGCACCGCCCATTCTTGAGTGTCAAGCAGATCGCCCTCATACAACGGGACATAACCTGAAAAAGACAAACAGAGTGAAACCCAGTTGGCCTAGACTGTGACCTGGCCGCATAGGACAGCTGCCCATCCGCTAACCACGTGGACTCGCCATCTCGACTCTCGCCGCTCAAGATAGATTCGCACGATGCCTGGTAGTCACCCCGGGGGTCGACCTGACTCTTCTGGACCCTGGTGGCGCCGAGATGCGCTGCTTGTTTGCATAGAGCCGGGAACCTTCCGCCAGCCTCACGAACAGCTGATACAATTGTGGATCTCGACCCAACAATTCTCTGTTAGTGTGGCGCGCGGTCACCGATGCGGCAGGCCGCTTGATGTTTGATACGAACGCTTCGTACCCCTGGGCGAAATATTCGTACTCATCCGCGGCGGCGTAGAAATCCAGAGTGCGGTCCTCACGCACCGCGCGTTCATAAAGCTTACGAACCAGTCTGACATCGTCCGTCCCCAGAGCGGCTATGTGCACCTGATGAGCAAACTCGTGAGCAATGATATTGGCGCCCCGACGCGCTGCCATCTCGACATACTCTATCCCCGACACTGTGATTCGGCCTCCAATTCCCCGCACGCTCGAATAGTAGCGCCCATCGAAGGTCTTCTTCGCCCCTGCCTGCTCGGCCTCAGGAGTGTCGCTCAATCGGCGATCGAAAGGGAGCAGATAGTGTCGCGCATTCCCGGCCACGAGCCTCGGCAGAAACTGCGCCAACGGCGCGACCACGCGATCGATAACTATCTGTTGGCGTTTAATAAGAGATCTATAGTCAGGAAAAAGTTGCACGGTAAGGTCGAAGACAGGCGGCGGCGACTCCTTATAGAAGGTCGCAGCAAAGTCCGTCGCTCCTATCTCCAGGCGCGCCTCTTCCTGTATTCCCAACTGGGCATAGCTCAGTTCAAGATGGCCCGCGGCGCCTTCAGGATCAACTTCGACTGCGAGTCTTGCAACGGTCGCGGCCTTCTGATGATCGCCTTCGCGCAATCGGACATCACCCAGGCCGATGAGAGCACGGTAGTAGCGCGGCTCGATGCGCAACGCAGCTTCCAACTCCACGGCCGATTCAGCCAGCTTCCCTTCCCGTTTCAACTCGGACCCTCGCTCGTAGTGCCGGCGGGCCGTCTCAGACACCTTCTCGTTATAGCCGGCCTGTCCGTCGAGATAGGAAGAGAGCATACGCCGCAGCCCCGGACTGCAAGGATCAAGCGCCAACCCCCTCTCTGCAAGCGCGCGAACTTCTTCGGGCTTACGCGCTGCCGCTTTTATGAAGGCCGACAGGTAGATTGCCTCCGTATCGTAGGGATCCAATAGAAGCGCTTCGTCGGCGCGCTCGCCGGCTTCCCCATTCTGATTCTTCTCCACCAGCACACGAGCCAGCATCAGCAGCACACGGCTGTTCTTCGCGCCTCGCGCGAGGCATTCGCGCAGGCGCCGTTCCGCGGCGGCGTAGTCACGCTCCAGCAGATCGACTCCAGCTCGACCTATCGCGAGAGCGAGACTGGATGGGTCGAACCTCAGCGCCTCCTCGAAGTACCTGCGTGAGCGCCCCGGCTCTTCCGCGGCCAGGTAGAGGAAGCCATACTCGGAAAGAAGCTCCGGGGCGTTGGGGTGATACCTGGCAGCCTCGTTCAAAAGACGCAGTGCTTCGGCGTACTTGAACTTCGCCCGCGCCAGCCGAGCCATACCCAGAGCGGCGTTAAGGTTGGCCGGATCAAGAGCCAGCGCCTCGCGGAAAGAGGCCTCGGCTTTGGCCAGGTCCCACTTGCGACGGGATTCCTCCCCCCGCGCCGCCCACTCGCGCGCCAGATCAAAGGCCGGCGCTAAGTTCTGTGAATTGCCGACAGCGGTGACGCACACGCTGACGACCAGCGCGGCCGCAATCGTGGTTCTGTTAATGACTGCGCGCTTCATCGAATCAACCTGCCTGGGTACGCATGCTTCCAGCGTGCCCCCACCATACATTTAACTCCCAGACTGCCGATGCACATCTCGTCCAGCGAGTGAGCCTGCCGATGCGCACCCTGGAAGCGTGCGTACCCAGATTCTAGCTTTCCTGCGCATTCGGCTTGAGACCTACGTCGGCAGCCCCTTCTCGCAGTGCGGCAATTATGAAGTCGATATGCTCACCCAGATCGACGCCGAACTCCTCCGCTCCCTCATAGACCTCATCACGATTCACAGTCCGTGCGAACGCCTTATCCTTCAGCTTCTTCTTCACCGACTTCGATTCGAGGTCCCATATTCCGTTGGGCCGTACCAGAGCCGCGGCAATAACGAAGCCGGTTAATTCGTCGCAGGCATACAGGCCCCGAGCGAGCACGCTATCCCGCGCGACTCCCGTATAGTTGGCATGACCAAGAATCGCACTGCGAATCTCATCGCTGTAACCTCGCTCCTTGAGTACCTCTGAACCTTTCAGCGGATGGTCGGGCGGATTGGGGTACATCTCGTAATCGAAGTCGTGGAGCATTCCGGTTACTCCCCACTTCTCCTGATCTTCGCCCAGCCGCCGGGCATAGGCCTTCATGACCGCTTCTACAGCAAGAGCGTGCTTTCGCAGCGACTCGCCCCTGGTGTATTCGCAGAGCAGGTTCCAGGCGTCTTCTCGTGTTGGCATAACCGTGAAAGGATAGAATGCATAACCCCAAGTTTCAAATCGAGGCAGCGTCCATGAACCGCGAGAAGTCACAAAATGCCTCGTCTCGACAAAGAGACTGCGGTTATCCTTCGCGGCTTAAGCTTCTCTTTGGTGTCTGTTGACTTCGCCGATCGGCTCTTGTCTAATCCTTCGCCGATGGCCACGCGACTCTACAGCGCCCAGTGGGTCCTGCCTATAAGCGCACCGCCGATCCGCAACGGCGTCGTCGGGGTCGAAGACGATCGGATCATCTTTGTCGGGACGAGCGGGGACGCCGAAAACGAATCCCGACTGCGCAACGCTGAACGCACAGACTTCGGCTGCTCCGCTATTCTTCCAGGCTTCGTTAACGTCCACTGTCATCTGGAGCTCACCTTAATGCGGGGTTTCCTCGAAGACCTGCCATTTCGCGAGTGGATTCTGAAGCTGACGAAGACGAAGTACGAGCGGCTGTCACACGAGGATCTCGAAGCTTCGGCACTGCTGGGCGCGATTGAAGTCATCCGAGCAGGCGTAACTACGGTCGGCGACACGGGAGACTCGGTCGCGGCTTTCGACGCACTGGTCAAAGGCGGTTTGCGAGGAATCGCCTATCGTGAGGTCTTCGGGCCGAACGGGAATGATGCCGAGCGCAACTTCGACGATCTGAGATCCAAAGTCGAGAAGATGCGGGAGGGGGAAACGGCGCTTGTCCGCGTGGGGGTATCGCCTCACGCGCCGTACACGGTGTCGCAGGAGCTGTTTCGTCGCGTCGCCCATTACGCCGAGCGCGACTCGCTTGACGTCTGTATCCATGCGGCGGAGTCAGAAGCCGAGCGGCAGTTGATGATGTCCGGCGCTGGGCTGTTCGCCGAGGGCCTGGCTCAGCGGGGCATACACTGGGAGACCCCGGGCGTCTCCACAATAGAGTACCTGGCCTCGCTGGGTATGTTAGAGGTTGCCCCCTTGCTGATCCATTGCGTTACTGTAAATGCGAGAGACATCGAGCTCATCTCAGAACGGCACGCGCGTGTTGCCCATTGTCCGAAGTCAAATGCAAAACTCGGGCACGGAGTCGCACCTCTTATGGAGATGTTGAACGCGGGAGCGCTCGTCGGGCTGGGTACGGACAGCGTTGCGTCGAACAACCGCTGCGACATGATCGACGAGGCGCGATTCTGTTGTTTGCTCCATCGCGCCGAGTGTCACGATTTCGCGCATCCCTCTGCGGAGCGGATGTTGAGGCTCGCTACGCTCGATGGTGCGCGCGTGCTGGGACTCGAGCAAGCGGTTGGCTCGCTTGAAGCGGGAAAACAGGCGGACATCATTGCGGTGGACCTGTCCGGCAGTCACAACATTCCGCTGACCGATCCCGAAGCAGCGCTGGCATTCAGCGCAACGGCAAGCGACGTGGTCTTCACCTCGGTAGCCGGCCGCGTCCTGTTCGACGGCGATGTGAAGACCCTGGATGAAGCATCAGTTCAACGCCGAGTAAGCGAGGCAGCGGTGAGATTGGCGCCTCGTGCATGAGGCTTGCCTCCTACGGGTCCCCGTCGGAGATTCCGGCATCCTGAGCGCTATCGAGCACCGACGGAATGGGGGACTGGAGGTCGGGTCGGTCGGTGGCAGAAATCGGTCGAACGCGTGCGTTCGTCGAAACACTGGACCGCCGCGCGAGGATGTCCGGGTGGTTCAACTGGCGACCTGCGACGATGCCGCCCCACACGGCCACAAAGCCCAATATCAAGCTTGCGAGAACATTCATCAAGCCGCCAGTCATGATGCCGTTTTCGAGCAGTCTGAAAGTCTCGTACTCGAATGTCGAGAAGGTGGTGTATGCTCCCACGAACCCCACCGCGACGGCCAGCTTCCAGTTGGGGTGAATGTTCACTCTCTCACTGACTACTGCGAGAAAAAAGCCGACGATAAATGAACCGCTGACGTTGATTATGAGGGTGCCGAGCGGAAAGCGGGTTGGAAATCGCTCGGCCACCAGATTACCGATCCAGTAGCGGGCCATCGCTCCAAGCGCTCCGCCGATCGCGACCGAGATATATCTGCCCAACGAGTCCCTCCACCGAGAAGCAGGCGTGTGCCCGCAAAAATTTCTTCGATGATTCAGCGATCCAGAGCGAATAGCAGGGATGAAGGAGACCCTACGTCTTTTCACCAGGACTGTGAATCAAGAGTAGGAGTCATTGGCTGCTTTTCAGCAAGCGGTTGAGGGTGGACTCCACCACCACGACTGCGAAGACAGAGTAGCGATGGAGAGTTCCCATGTCAATACAAGCCGGCATCGGCTCTTCATGATGACCGCTGAATGGCTCGGCAACCCAGGAGGCCGTCCCGCCGCGCGGCGGGATGCAAGGACACAAAGTTGTTTGAAGTCTTGACACCTATTTGTTGATGTCGGTAAGCTGCTGTTCCCTCAATTGATCAATACGACGCTTTGAGTCTCAAAGCGCTTCTTGAACTGCGTGACTTACCGACGAGAATCTGACAGGCAACACTATAGACTTTCTGTTTTGGAAGGAGAGTTTGATGAAAAAAGATTTTGACCGCACCACGGACCAGACATCCGAATCCAATAATGAACTTCCGCGGCCCAGTCGCCGCACTTTCATAGGCGCCGCCGCGGCCGGGGTCGTTGCGCTTCCGCCGCTGCTCGCTTCGATCAACAGCGAGGCCCGGGCTCAAGAGACTCAAGCCCAGGATATTGAGCCGCAAGCGGGTGCGCTGACCGGAAAAAAGCGGCGAAAAATGGCAGCGAAGGTTCGATCAGACGCCGCCGACGACTTGAGGGCACTCGCCATCCCCGATCATCCTGATAATGGAGACGAGGCGCGATATCCGACCAGGATAGGGAACTACAGCAAGGGACTCAAACACGATCAACTGACAGCTGAAGTAGATCCAACTGCCTACGATGCGCTCCTCGCAGCTATCAACAGCGGACGCAACGAAGACTTTGATTCGATCGTAACCAGAAACCTGGTGGGTTGCCCAATTCAGGCCCAAAGACGTCGGCAGGTCAATCCACAATCCGCCTATGCGTTCGATCTAGAGGGCACCGACTCTCACCAGCTTGCGATGCGCGCGGCGCCCGCGTTCGCGAGCGCCGAAGAGGCCGGAGAAATGGTAGAGCTCTATTGGATGGCGCTCCTGAGAGATGTGAATTTCCTCGATTACGCAACCAATCCTATCGCGGCGCGGGCATGCGCCGATCTCTCTCGGCTCTCAGATTTTCGAGGACCGAAGATTGGCGCCCAGGTCACGCCGCAGACTCTGTTCCGCGACAAGTTTCCGGGCTGTACTGATGGACCCTACGTCTCGCAGTTCCTGCTTCAGCCGGCGGGCTTTGGCGCACAGGAAGTCGATCAGCGAATCAAAACCAATGCAGCCAATGTCGACTTTATGACTGGGTATCAGGATTGGTTGGACATTCAGAATGGCTTTGCTCCGACGGCGTCGCTCACGTCGGGTGGCCAGTTTTTCTGCCGCAATGGACGCGACCTCGGCCAGTATGTGCACGTAGACGTGCTCTTTCAGGCTTACTTTGTTGCTTTTCTGGTGATAGCAGGGGGCGGCTATCCGGTCGATGCCGGGAATCCTTATGGAACCGCGCTTGATCCGGGTAGTGGGAGACCTCTGGTTACAGGAGCCAGCGGCTCTATCTCGCAGATCGGCTTCGGAACCTTTGGTGGTCCGGCCATTGCTACGCTTGTGACCGAACCGGCCACCAGGGCGCTCAAAGCGCAGTGGTTCCAGAAGTGGATGGTGCATCGCCGGCTCAGGCCGGAAGAGTTTGGCGGACGGGTCGAGGTTCAAAGGCTTGGCCGTAGGACATATCCCTTCCATTCGGACCTCACGAGCTCTCCGGTCCTTGGAGAGACCTTCACCAAGTTCGGCACTCACCTGCTGGCAATGGCCTTCCCCGAAGGTTCGCCGCTGCACACCTCCTATGGGTCAGGACACGCCACGGTCGCGGGAGGCGCCGTGACCATGTTGAAGGCATTCTTCGACGAGTCGGCACAAATTCGAAATCCTGTTGTGCCGAGCGCCGATGGCCTCTCGCTTGTGCCGTATACGGGTACGCCTCTGACCGTTGGAGGAGAATTGAACAAGATCGCATCCAATGTCGCGACGGGTCGCAACATCGCCGGTGTTCACTGGCGTACGGATGCGACCGAAGCGCTCAAACTCGGCGAAGACGTCGCCATCAGCATTCTCAGGGACACCAAAGGCTGTTACAACGAAACGTTCAACGGGTTCTCTTTGACCAAGTTTGACGGTACCACTATCACCGTGTAGCGATGATAGGGCAAAGGCAGAGAGTCACTCTGCCTTTGCCCTCATACCTTCCGTTCGAGCCTCGCGTCACGAACCGTCTGTTCTGCCCTCTACTTCTCCTCCACAACCTGCAGGCCCTTGAGCACCCACTCATCGGGATCGATTGCAACGGCCTGAGGCTTGTGATCGAGTTTGAATGTGAATGTCTGCTCGCGCTCGGCCGTCTGGACCATTTCGCGTCGGGAGGCTTGCCCCATCTTGAACTCCAGGTCGAGCGGCATTCGAAAGAGCGCCCCCTGTTGCTGCTGCGAGATGCGCAGTCGCAACTCTTTCGCGGCGTCGTCCCACTTCCAGGTTGCGCCGTAGATCGGATAGCCGCGACCATAGAACCACTCGTTGAAGAACCAGTCCAGCGGCTGGCCGGCGTGCGACTCCATTATGCGCTGGAGGTCGAGCGTCAGCGCGTTGTGGTCGCGATAGGTCCGGTAGTACTCGCGCACCCCTTCAAAGAAGCGCTCGTCGCCTATCACGCGGCGCAGCATGTGGAGGACCCATCCGCCCTTCTGGTAGTTGTTCGCGTTCAGAAGCTTGAACAGATCTTTGATCTCAGGATCGTATATGGGACGGGGGTCAGCGCCGTATTCCTTCAGATAACTCTCTTTGTCTGCGCGCATCAGCTCCAGGAACCTCTCTCTACCGTCGGCGCTCTCGAAAAAGATGTGCCCAAGGTAGGTTGCAAAGCTCTCGCTCAACCAGAGGTGGTGCCAATCGAATTCGGTCACCGAATCACCAAACCACTGGTGCACAATCTCGTGTGCGACGGTCCCTTCGAGCGCTCCCTTTCCCGTGAAGGCCTTCTCGTCGAAGAAGATGTTGGAAGAGTTCTCCATCCCGCCAAAGCGGGTCGAGGACTCGACGAGCGCCAGCTTCTCGTATGGATATGGCCCGATCCGATTGCTGTAGAACTCGAGCATTCGAACTGCGCGCCCGTAGTCTTTGATCCCGCGCTCCCGGTCCTTCGGATAGAGGTAGTAATAAACGGGTGTGTTGTTCCACGATCCGGCATAGCTGATTGAAAACTCCGCCGCGCCGACTACCATGCAGTACGTCGGGATAGGAACTCCCTCGCTCCAGTGCGTCAGCTTTGTTCCGTTCTGCCTGCTGGTCGTCTCCAGAAGGACGCCGTTGGCAACGATGTCATAACGGTCGGGTGCGAGAACGAAGAAATCAACTGTGGCTTTGTCGTACGGATGGTCGATACTGGGGAACCAATGGTGCGCGCGGTTTGGCCAGTTGTCGGCAAAGGCTGTGCGGTCACCGAACTTATTCTTCTTGATGAATAGCCCGTCTCCCGGCCGCCCGTGATAGCGGATTACGATTCGGCAACGGCCCCCCTCTGCATGGACGCTCGCGAGTGAAACCGAAAGGCTTCCTCCCGAGTGATTGAATTTAGCCGGGCGGCCGTCTTCGGTGACCTCGTCCACCGTCATACCGGCAAAATCCAGCGGGATCTCTTTGATGCCGCCAGCGTTGAACGCGAATAGAATAGCTACCTCGGCAGTGATCGCGTCATCAGAGTCTTTGATCTCGATATGGATGTCGTAGTGTATTGCGTCGAGCGCCTGCCTGCGGGGATAGTCGTCGCGAGACAACACCGGCACCGCGGCGGAAACAAAGAGCGCAATCACTAAGCAGAGGAATCTCCTCTTCGGCGAGGTCATTTCGTGTTTGTCATTCCCGGTTTCGCGTTCGCGTTCGTTCTCTTCCCGTCGCAGCGGGCACAACTCAGAGGCGCCTGCCAACCAGAGAGCGGAAACGCGAAACGCAGAACGCCGAACGCGAAACGCGTTTTATTGCTTCGCCTTATTCTTCAGCATCCCCGGCGAGTTCCATTTGATCACATAGTAAGTCGCGGGCGTCTTACCTATATTTTTGAGGCTGTGCATCTGATTCGATGCCTGGAAGATGATCGACCCTTGCTCTACGCGGCGAACCTGCCCTTCCAGAGTTGCCTCGACGGTACCCTCTTTGACTATGATCAACTCTTCATCGGGGTGCTTGTGGGCTGCGTGCGGCATCTCACCGGGATTGAGAGTGGTGACGTGGCACTCCAGTTCGTCCAGAGTGGCGGTTGGCGCCTGGAAGAACTTTCGACCGCTGCCGGTCTTGTTTGGCTTTGCTTCGATGGAGTTCCAGTCGAAGACTGAAGAACCCATCACCGAGTTCTCGGACCGAGCCAGCGCAACGACGCCTAACGTTACACACGCTGTGACAATAGCAACTGCGAAATCTCTTCGAGTAGCCATCAATCTGCCTCCTTATGCTCTTGATTGTCGGCTACGTTATACCAGAGTCTTCAAAACTCGGCCACGGGGAGAGACGTTTCTCGTTGCTCGTTTTTCGTTCCTCGTTTCTGGTTTCTCGTTTCACGCATTTCTAAGACTCCTTCGGTGTGCTTCGCCGTGGCTTTCTCGGACGAGACAAGGTGCTGCGAGTCCTGAGGATGCCGGACCCTGGATTGACGAAGCCTGCCACCCTCTTACTAAAGAGGAGTGGGTGAAGCTGTTTAAGCGGACGTTTCGGTTCAAACTCGGCGACATTAGTAAGAGTGCAGATCTGTTAGAGCCTTGTGTCCTTTTCTCCGAACGAGAAACGAGAAACGAGAAACGAGAAACGAGAAACGAATTGACCTACAACGTTCGGCCGAAGCCAAATCCGAAAGAAAACCTCTTCTCCGGCGCCAGCAAGACGCCCGGCGGAAGCCGCCGCTGTGCGTTAGGGTTTGCCGACACTATCAACCGCAGAGGAATGTTTAAAACGGGGATTTGAATTCGCAGCTCGGCCCCAACCGAAACGCGATAGTCCGGTAGACCGCTATCGATCGGCTGCAACACCGTTGCGATGATAACGGGCGTATCGAAGGGCTGAATGCGGCCGGCGCTCTCGACTCGTTCCTGGCTAAGGTGTCGAATATTGAATGACGCCCCAAAATCGGCGAAGGCGGCTGCCGATAATCGCCAAACGAGCGGAACCCGATATTCAGCGTTTATAACCACCTCAGTGTCGCCGCCAATCGGCCGCAGCTCACTCGAAAGCAGGACTGGTTGTTCGCCGCTCTGAATCACACTGCGCTCGACCCGCGCAACAGGAGCAATCGAGTTCACATCGTACCCGCGTACTTCTTGCTGGCCTCCAAGAAAAAACCGCTTGAATATCGGCACGCCACCCACCGAAGAGAGCGCTTCAGGCCTGAATGGCTTGCCGGCGCTGGAGATGTGCGAAGCCCGGCCGCGGAAGCCGACAACCCGTGGCCCTCGAGTGCTAGCCGGATCCTGGTTTACTCGCGGGCCGACCGGAAAGAAGCACCGAAAGTCCAACGACGGCTGGATTGTGTTCATGCTGCCTCCCAGGAAACGCGCGCCGACTTCCACCGCAAAAACGAGTCGCTGCCCTGTGCTCGGGTCGAAGGCGCGGTCGAGTGTGTCGTGCACGAGAGCCGGAGTGATTGACGCGATTCGAATGCCCTTTTGCTCGAGAGCCTGTTCGGTACCGCCTGGCTGAGAAAGGAACGTGTCCATGAGATTCGTCGTCGCGAACGAGTAGAGGAATTTCACGCTGGTGGGGGATCCGATTCTGTAGGGCGAACCGGCCACGGGAATAGAGAGGCCGAAGCTGGCGCCCGCGGTTCGTTCAATCAGCAACGGCCCCCTGCTCTGTTCGGTGGTCCTGGCATCCACAAATTCGAGCCTTCGGTAGAAACCAGACACTTCAAAATTGATCGGGGTCTTCCTCAGGAGCATGATCGAGTAGTCGGCGCCGAAGCTCCGTTCGCGGTTTCCCTCTCGCACTCGGGCTGCAAGGCGGTCCCCGATACCGCTCAAGTTCATGTTCGAGTAGTCCAGCCCCACGTTGACGCCTCCCGTGGTACCGCCTCCTCCGCTAAGATCGATCCGTTGTCGATCCCTCTCAGTCAGTTTCAACTCGACATCCACAATGGACTTCGAATAGTCGAAGCTGAAGACAGCGTCGGACGGTGAGACAGGCTCAAACAGTCCAAGCCGGTTTATCTGCTCGAGGCCCAATTCCCACTTTGACTGGTCGAAGATGTCTCCTGAATTGAGAGGGATTAACCAAAGAAGGAGAGACTCTTTTGTATGAACGTTTCCGCTGAAGGTGAGCTGGCCAAGCCTGAATTGCTGCGCCTGAGGCGATGAAGAGGTGAAGCCGCCTGCCTCGACGGACTGCCCGTGGCCGACGGCGGAGAGGGATATTGTCCCGATGATGAGGGTTACGGCGGCCTTCGTGAATCCGATCAGGCCGGACTTAAAGGTTCTAAACCTTCCGGTTGCTGAATTCATCCGCTGCCGTGCTAACCCGAGTCTCATACTTGATCACACCTTATCAGACAACACCGTTGACAAATATCAGAAGCGGTACATAATGTTC
>DASYSA010000635.1:0-4925 GCA_036003885.1 Blastocatellia bacterium
CCGAGACATCGAAGAAAGACTTGACGCCTGGATCGAAGCCCGCACCGCAGCTGAGGTTGAAGCGACATTCGCTGAACATGATGCTGTTGTCGGCAGAGTCTACGACATGGCGGACATCTGGACTGATCCGACCTACAGAGAGCGTGACAACATTATTTCGGTGGCGGACCCGGATTATGGCGCCGTTTCCATGCATGGCGTGGTCCCCAAACTCGTCACCAGGCCAGGTGTTGTTCAGAGCGTGGGTGAACCATTGGGTGCGCACACCTCACAGGTGCTCAGAGAGTTGGCAGATCTTGATGACGACGCCATAGCGGATCTAATGAAGCAAGGGGTGATCTGACTCTCATTTCGGTCCTCAACAGATAACCCGCACCGCGCCCTTCAGGAGTGTTAACCCGTTGGCGATTGTGAATCAGCTCGAGTGTTATGCACTCACTCGAGAGGACCGTTAGTGTCCACCGATTCCCCTCGTTCGCCGCAAGGCTCAGCGGCCATTGTTTCCGATATGTTTCGCGAGTGACGGCCTGTATTCTCACGCCGGATCTCTTGTCACCATCACACGCTAGCCGCTTAGTCTCAAGGAGATGAGTTTAGCCTGACTCGGAAATTCCACATCGGCGTTACGTTCCACATTGTTTGCCCATTCTTACATTGAAGGTCCGATCCCTTCCTGATAAGCTCGCTTGGCGATGTCTAATTCGCAACGACGTTTGCGATCGGGCTCGACGATACACATCGATCACGTTGGCGTCCTGGTCCGCGATCTCGAAACTGCCACGGCGTTCTTCTCGAACCATCTCGGGCTCCCTGTTGTCCATCGTCAGAAAATCCCATCGACAGCAGTCGACGTCGCGTACCTCGGAACTAGTGGCTCGATGCTGCAACTGCTTCAGCCCGAAGTCGGTAGTCCACTTTGGAAGCAGCTCGAGATGCGAGGGGAAGGTCTTCACCACATCTGCGTGGCCACCGACAGCATCGGTGCGATTATTGGCAAGCTGCCTGGCGAGCATCCTGCCATCCAGCTCGGTGGCAGAGGAATGCGGACCTGCTTTCTGGAGCAGAGTCGGTTCGGAGTTGTGATCGAGCTTGCCGAACCGGACGCGTCTGCTCAGTCTGGCTTAGACGCGGCCAGACAAACCGGTTAATTATCTGGGCCGTCGCGTCGCTGGAGACCGGCTACACATTAGACGTCGAGCTGTGGCATATCGTCAGGGCAATGGCCGATTGCCTCAGAGCTCATGGCAGGGGATACTCAGAGTCCTCGACGCTAAACGGTTCGGTCTGGCACAAGAGGAGCATGGGTTGAGTCAGCTCGCAGGCAGTAGGTCGGCGTTCGATAGGGTGCATTCCCTTCTATTCGCGCCAGGAGACGACGATCGCAAGTTGAGCCGCGCCCTCGAGTCTCAGGCGCACGCAGTGATTGCCGACCTCGAGGATGCGGTAGCGCCAAATGCGAAGTCTCGGGCCCGCGACGTTGTGAGGGAGCTTTTTGGCAGGAACACCAGCAATGTACTCCGAATCGTTCGGGTCAACGCGGTAGAGACGCCCTACTTTGAGGAGGACCTGGACTTGGTGTTGGGACTGAACATCGACGGCGTCATGCTGCCGAAGGCTACTGTCCAGTCGGTTGCCAGGTTGAGTAAAGCGGGACCGGTGTTGGCGCTACTCGAATCCGCAACAGGTATCAGGAGCGCTGGTGAAATCGCCGAGTGCGATAACGTGCATGCCCTCGCGCTGGGTTCCATAGACCTCGGCGCCGAAGTGGGAATTCAGCGCCGGGACGATGGTCAAGAGCTCCTCTATGCGCGGTCGAAGTTGGTGATCGACTCGACCGCGGCCGGCCTGCGGCAACCGTTCGATACTGTTTACACGGCATTCAAGGACATGATTGGCCTTGAGGCCGAGGCAAGGTTAGCTAGATCGCTCGGTATGGGCGGAAAGCTCTGTATTCATCCCGATCAGGTTGGAGTAGTGAACCGCGTGTACGCTCCCCAGCCTGAGGAGGTCGAGGCGGCGCGCGATCTGATCGCGTCATACGAGGCATCCATGGACTCAGGACAGGGTGTAATGACCCTTCGGGACGAAATGGTTGATCGGGCGCTATTACGGCGAGCGCGCCGCGTGCTCGATGCTGCGGATATCCGGCCCAAGCGTTCATCAGGAGGGCCCGAATAGAGTGCGGCGACCATACAGCCGAAACAAGTGCTGGTCTGGAAGTTACGAGCGAGTTGCTATGGATATTGCAGTGAGCGTGTCGCCATCGGCCGGACTGGCGGCCTGTACGACCTCGACTCGCGATTATCATCCACGCCCGCGAACTGGCGACCTCGAGTCGCTTGCTTAGCATTAGTGCCCCCGACGGTCGCGCGTTCCTATTGATCAGCCAGACTGCGATCACATCATGAGATTGTCCGACCATGTTTGGATCATGGGACGGGGCCGCGTCGTCGGTCACCGTGGGACAAGCGAGATCATTGGAGACGAACTGGTCGTTGACGGCACCGGCGCCAAGATCGGAGAGGTCACGAAGGTAGGTTCAAAGCAGTGACCGCTCCGAGCGTGCGAGTGGCGCAAGTCGGATTGGGCAGGATTGGAGCGTTTCACGCCGAAACATTGGCCGCCCGGATTCCCAGAGCTGAGCTCGCATGGGTCGTTGATTCTGATAACTCACGCGCGAAGGCTATGTCAAAACGCTTCCAAGTACCTTGGACGGATAGCTACGACAACGTGCTCGCTGACCCGCAAGTTGACGCGGTCCTGATTGCGACACCGACGCCTCTCCACGCTGCAATGATCAAAAAAGCGGCGGCATCCGGCAAACACATCTACTGCGAGAAGCCACTGTCGTTGGACATAGCGAGGGCCGCCGACGCAGTGGCGGCGGCGAGAAGCACTGCAGTCAAGCTCCAGGTCGGGTTCCAGCGTCGTTTTGACCCCGACTTCAGACTGGTGAAGGCAAGGATCGATGACGGCACGGTGGGCGACATTCGTTTCTTTCGAGCGACATGTAGAGACATGCGGGCTCCTAGCCTGGACTATTTGCGTAATTGTGGCGGGATCTTCGCCGATGTAACGCTCCACGACTTTGACATCGCCCGTTGGCTGGTGGGCGAGATTGTCGAGGTATATGCGTGTGGGGCGGCCCTGTCAGATCCAGCCATTGCACAGATCGCCAGCGACGTTGACAACGCCGTAGTCGTTGCCAAGTTTGCCAACGGTGCCATTGGCGTTATCGACAACAGCCGCGAGTCCGTATACGGCTACGAGACGTCGCTCGAGGTGATGGGCTCGCGTGCAACGATTCGCGTCGGGCAGTCGGCTCAACGTGTCAGCCATGTCGAAATGCTTAGGGAAGCGGCTCGGAGTTCTGATATCGGCACGGATTTCGTCACACGCTTCGCAGCCGGCTACGTAGCGGCAGTAGATGCATTCGTCGCCGCAATTGTTGACAACACGGCGGCCTGGCCGACGGGAGAAGATGCAATGGCTGCGTTCGTACTCGCCCAGACCGCGCAGCGCTCAATGGCTAGTAATCGACCAGTACTGGTCCCCGAGTTGACCACGGCGGTCGACCAATAGGGCCGTTCGTGCGGCCCCCCAATGCCTCGTATGTTGCAGAAGTTGATGTCTATTAGAAACGACCAGACCGACGTGAACAGCGGTGCCGGCTGAGGGCGACCCCCGGACGTGCGCTCGACCAAGACTGCGGACCGAGCAGACCCCGGTCTGATATCGCCGCAGGGGCGGAAATTCGGAGGGCGGCTATGTAGCAGCTCATGTAGCTGCTTTTAACGGCATCGGCATTGGCAGCGAGTATGTCCGATGGGCAGTTGGGTACGGTAACCGGGCACCCATTAGGGCTGTAAGCGGTGGTCGAAGCCATCGCGGCTTCGACTTCACTGCAGCATTTTCTGTAGTACCCCGACTGAAAAACGGCTCAAGGCTGGACGGACGTGGCGCCCAGCGTCGACGTTTTGAACTGAAATCACTCGAAACAAGCACAGCTGGACAGGTTGCTGCGTGATTCGGGACCGTGAGGCCCCGGGTTCAAATCCCGGGCCCCCGACCAATTTCTGAACTCAAACTCCGAAAGGTAAGCGGAGCTAAGGTGACAACGGCGGTGTGTTGGTGTAGCACGCCTGTACACACCCAGGGGCGATGAGTCGGGAGGCGGCTCAAGTGCGAACCCGCCCTCGTCGAACTGCTATACGCCTGTCACCGTATACGCGGCGATCGCTTATGCCGGACTCGGATTGCTTGGACTGGTTAGCTCCATCATCCTCATCGTTCGTAATCGCTTGTAGCGTGTCGCTTTTGTGCGTTGGTTGAACTCCGACGTGGGCGTCACACGTTCCACGTATTTGCAGTCTGAGCCCGTGACTCTCGCCGAAGCCAAGGCGGCGTCGCCGGATGCACCAGGGCCTAGCGGTGGTCTTCCGAACCCCCGATGACAGCTTGACCTTTTACACGTGGGTTCTCGCGGCACTTCGGGTGGTTGAAGCGAGCCGAGGACGCGATTGCCCTATTTCGCCAATAATGTGCGTCCCCCGGCAAAACAAATAGTAAAGCTCGTGTCACCATCGAAGCTGACGACAACCTTCGGCCGCATAACTCTGAACCCTCGCCCGACTCACGTAGTCAGCAAGTTCGACAACTGCCTCGATCAGCTGCGTGCCGTCCAGCAGCGCCCGGTCATTGTGTTCGGCTCCGCCGATTGCAACGACGCGGGTCCGGCCGCCAGCGGCCGCCGCGGCAACCGCACGGCTTTGGTCGGGCGGCACAATCGTGTCTCGGGTGCCGTAGATCACCGTGACTGGGACGGACAGCCGGCGAAGTTGGCCAGCCACGGGATAGCGGTCCTTTAGGAGGGCCCGGACAGGCAGAAACGGGTAGTGGATTCGCCCCACGGAGGCGAGATCGAC
>DASYSA010000636.1:0-7627 GCA_036003885.1 Blastocatellia bacterium
CGCCAGTATCCGAAGCATGGCCCAATCCTTTTCGGGATGCCGAGTGGCCTCTGGTTCGCCATCATAAGTGTCAAGCAAGACATACTCAGCTCCCAGCGATGCAAGATCCTGCAGGTCTCCGCGCACCTGATCGAGCGTGCCCTGTCCCGCGACCCGCTGGTCCTCTGGTAGACGCGAGTCGGTGAGACGCAACGTGATCCGCGGGCACAGCGCAGGGACAGGCTTTCCTTCCTCTTCCGCGATGCTTCGCAACCGCGGAAGCCCCTTGTCTCTTAGCCAGTCCACACGAATTCGTATCGGATGCCAGCCGTCTCCGTACCGCACTGCCCGTCGCAACGCGCCTTCACTGGCGCCGCCAACCCAGATTGGCGGGCGGGGTGAGCGCACCGACCGCGGTCCCGTATGGACCTCCGCGAACGAAACAAATCGCCCCATATGACTGGCAATGTCGTTGGCCAGGCACGTCTTGATTACGTCGAGATACTCATCGGTCAACGCGCCGCGCCGATGAAACGGCAGATCGAGCGCTTCGAACTCCTGTTTCGCCCAGCCCGCCCCTATACCGAATATGAAACGTCCGCCGCTGAGCTGGTCGAGGTTAGCGACCAGCCGCGCAGTATGAAGCGGGTGGCGGTAAGGGAGAATCGCGACGCTGGTACCGAGTTCGATTTGGTTCGTCCTCGCTGCAATCCATGCCAGTGCGGTGAAAGGATCGTAAAAAGGCGCCGGATAGGTCGCCTGCACGTCCGCGGTAATTGTCACGTGATCCGAGATCATCACGAAGTGGTAGCCGGTCTCCTCGGAAAACCGCGCCCACCGCCCGAGGCAATCCGGACTTGCTCCGGGTCCGAAATTCAGGATGTTGACGCCGAATCTCAAATCGCTTCTCCTGGGGCAGCAGGCAGCAAGGATGAGAATGGAGAATTGAAAATTGAGAATGGAGAATGAGAAGGATACGCCATTCTCATTCTCAATTTTCCATTCTCAATTCTCCATTCGCTGCCTGCTGCCTACGGCCTCTCGAACATTGCGCTGATGTCTCGAAAGCTTTCCGCCTCATCCGCGAAGTTGAAGGTCCCGTGATCTCGCATTTCCCGGGCGGCGCGAAGGAAGGCGCTGAGAGCAGCACGAGAAAGCGCACTGCCAACGCTTATGCGTTTAACGCCAAGCCCCGAGAGTTCGGCGAGACTCAGTCGGACGCCCTGCAGTCCCATTACGACGTTCACCGGGCGATCGACCGAGCTTACAACCGCCGCGATGTCATCCTTGCTCGAAAGGCCGGGAGCATAAAGAACGTTCGCCCCCGCCTCCTGGTAGGCCTGAAGACGCCCGATCGTGTCTCTGAGATCGGGCCGACCCACAAGGTAGTTCTCGCATCGCGCCGTCAACATGAAAGGGAAGGGAAGAGAGCGCCCTACTTCCGCCGCTGCACGGACTCGCTCGGCAGCCAGGGCTCTGTCATAAATCGGTTCGGTGCGGCGCCCGGTTGAGTCTTCGATCGAGCCTCCGACAAGTCCTGCAGCAGCCCCGAGTCTTATAGTCTCGGCGGCCGTTTCCGGATCATCTCCAAAGCCATTCTCAAGATCTGCGCTTACGGGCAAGTCGGTACCAGACGCGATCTCGCTCACATGTGCCATCATCTTATCGCGGCCGACGGTATTGTCCCGTTGCCCGATGGAAAAAGCGTATCCGGCACTTGTGGTCGCCAGCGCTTCAAATCCCAGGTGCGCAAGCAGCCGCGCCGTACCAATATCCCAGGGATTGGGGACAATGAACGCGCTCCCTCGTTCGTGGAGCGCGCGAAAGACACTACCTTTTTCTTCCTGAGTTCGCATCAACACCTCCAGGTCTGAAAAGTCCGTGGGCGATCACCGTGATCGAAGATGATACCTTCTCTGCAGCGAAATTGTCTTGTAAAGGCGGCGTGTAGGGGGGCTTGAAAATACAGACCGCAGTTTTCAGCTTTCTGTTAGCGCAGGAGGTGATAACATCCATATCGCTCGGCCCGAGTATTCAGAAACGAAAGGACACTGACCCTGGGCGAATTCCTATGGGCGAAATTGCAACCATCTATGAAGGGTCCTTTCTCTGGACCCGCGAAGAGATCAGCCGTTTGGTTTCGCAAAACGGCAACCCGACTGAAACACTGACCAATATTGTCCAGCTCATCAAGAGTCGTTTCGAGATGGACGTGTGCTCGGTGTACCTGCTCGAAGCCGACCGCACGAACCTGTTTCTGGCCGCAACCATCGGACTGCGACCCGAGAGTGTTGGCCGGGTTCGAATGCGGCTCAATGAGGGACTCGTCGGGCTTGTGGCTGAACAGCTACGTCCCCAAGTAGTGGAAGACGCAACCACTCACCCGCGCTTCAAGTATTTCAGCGAAGCCGGCGAAGATCCCTACCATTCGTTCCTGGGCGTCCCCTTGATCGATCGGGGACTGCTGCAGGGTGTGCTGGTTGTGCAAACGGTTGATCCCCGCGTCATTGGCGAGGATGAGGTGCTGATGTTGATGACTGCCGCGGCGCAGTTGGCGCCGATCGTCAGCGAAGCGCGCACGGTCGGGCAGTTCGTGGCTCCCGCGCATCAGCGCCTGTGCGCCCTCGCCCAGAACCTCTGGTGGAGTTGGGACGACGATACAACCAGCTTGTTCCGCGAGCTCGATCCGGTCTTATGGCGAGAGCTGGACTACAATCCGATCGCGCTGCTGCAGCAACTCTCGATCGACCAGATCGAGGAGCGCGCATCTCAACTTGCCCTCCACAGCCGGGTGAACTACGCCTATCGCCGGATGCGGGAGTACCTGACTTCGACGCATACCTGGGGCGCCCGGAATGCGGGCGTCCTGTGGGCTCGGCCGGTAGCCTACTTCTCGGCCGAGTTCGGATTGCACGAGTCGATTCCAATCTACTCGGGTGGGCTTGGAATACTGGCGGGCGACCATCTCAAGAGTGCTTCGGACCTGGGGATTCCTCTGGTCGGTGTCGGGTTGTACTACGACCAGGGCTATTTCAAACAGCGGCTCGATCTCGACGGTTGGCAACAAGAGGACTACATCCATGTAAACAGCAACCTGCTGCCGATTCGGCCTGCCATGACCGGAGGCGGCGAACCGATAATGGTCACGATCGAGACTCGCACAGGCACAATTCTGGCGCGCGTATGGAAGGTCTCAGTTGGCCGGAACACTCTATTGCTGCTCGATTCCGACGTAGATGGGAACCAGCCCGAAGATCGCGAGTTGACCGCGCGGCTCTATGGCGGGGATGATCGTGTTCGCATTCGCCAGGAACTGCTGTTGGGGGTCGGAGGCGTCCACGCGCTCAATGCGCTGGGCATCTCGCCGGGAGTCGCTCATTTGAACGAGGGACACAGCGCTTTCGCGGGCCTGGAACTTGTCCGACGCCGGATGCTCAGCGAAGGGATCGGGGCGGACGAGGCTGTGCGCCGGGTCTCGTCACAAATTGTCTTCACTACCCATACGCCCGTGCCGGCCGGCCACGATCGATTTGCGCCCCATCTGATTGAAGAACACCTCGGTCCATTGCGCGAAGCTCTTGGGCTGGAGCAGGACCCGTTTCTGGCATTGGGCCGTGTCGACCCATCCGATCCTGATGAACAGTTCTGCATGACCGTGCTGGCACTCAAGCTTTCGCGGCGCGCAAACGCCGTCTCGTCTGTGCACGGCAGCGTCTCACGCGCGATGTGGACGCCGCTTTTCCCGGGCTACACCGAGGAGCAAGTTCCGATCGGCCACATTACTAACGGCGTTCACGTTCAAACATGGCTCGCGCCGCAGATGCACCAGGTCTACGACCGGCACCTCGGTCCAAACTGGCCGGAGCATTGCGGCGAGCCCGGTTTTTGGGAGGACATCGACAACGTAGACGACGGCGAACTGTGGGAGACTCACCAGACGCTGAAGGCCCGGCTGATCGACATTGCGCGACGGCGGACGGCGCGCTACGCGGAGCAGCGGGGCGAGCCGGCTGAGTTCGTCAACCAGTTGCGCCGGTCCCTGAGCCTGGACGCCTTGACGATCGGCTTTGCGCGGCGCTTCGCCACCTACAAACGAGCCAACCTGATTCTGAAGGACATGGAGTTGATCGTCTCGTTAGTCAATGATCCTCAGGTGCCGATCCAATTCGTGTTTGCCGGCAAGGCCCATCCACAGGACCATCCCGGAAAGGAGATCTTGCAACAGATCGCCCGGTTGATGCGGGACTCGCGCTTCGAGGGCAAGCTCCTGTTCATCGAGGACTATGACATCAACGTCGGCCGGCACCTGGTGCAGGGAGTAGATGTGTGGCTCAACAATCCGAGGCGCCCCCTCGAGGCTTCGGGGACCAGCGGCGAAAAGGTCGTGCTCAACGGCGGGCTGAATCTTTCGATCCTCGATGGCTGGTGGGCGGAGGCTTACGACGGGCTGAACGGATTTGCCATTGGCACGGGCGAAACTCATACCTCGTCTGAGGTGCATGACTCCCGCGATGGCGAGGCGCTCTTCAAGGTCCTCAGCGACGAGGTGATCCCATTGTATTACGATCGGGATGACGACGGCTTGCCGCGCAATTGGATCGCTAGAATGAAGCGCGCCATACGGACTCTCGGCTGGCGTTTCAGCGCCGACCGGATGGTGATGGACTACGTGCTCAAGTCGTACATTCCCGCGGCGGGCGGCACCAGCAGCGACGTAAGGTCTTATTGAGAGAACGATCTTTCAAATAGTTCCTTGATTGCCTGCTTGCCGCTCTCTTCCAGCAGGCGCGTGCCTGTGCCAGTGAAATGGATATGGCTGATGACCGGCTCGTCACCTTTCTTGCGCTCGACCCAGTCCATCGGCTTCCAGGAATACCAGGCCTTTCGCTTCTGATCGAAAGCGTGCAGAGGCTTGTTACACAGTTTCGCAAACTCAGCTCCCCATCCGGTGCCGCCTTTTACGGTCTGGTTTTCAAGTATCTCTCCAACGACGAAGATCTCCTGCCCGTTGTTGATCTGATACCAGATGCTCTGCAGCAGTTTCCTGAATGTCGGGCTCTCACTGTAGCGGCGGTTCATCAATCGTGAAATGTATTCCAGGCTGACGTCTCCATTCTTCAGTTCCTCGTGATTCAGAACGCGGAGACCTCGCTGCCGCGCAATACTATGTCCATCAAATGTGAAATTAACTTCTTCAATGCCAAAACGCTCGGCATTCGCGCCGAATTCGGCTTCAGCCCCCTTAGCGCCGCCGCTAAAGAGTATTAGATCTTCTTTCTTCATGCTTGTCCTTTCTTCGAACATGATGCTTCAGGGGTATACCAGCAACCGACTCTTCGTAATCACTACCATAGCACGCAAAGCCGTGCCGGCATGCATCATCCTGGGACAAAGTAATATGGATGAGCAAGGAGCGGTGATCGCTACGACCTCACTTTTGCTTTTTTCTTGATTGAAAGGCTTCCACGATTGCCCCGCTGATTATGTTCTCTGTGTTCTGTTCGTTCACCGCATTGCTCGTCCCGCAAGTCCGGCACGGAATAGCGGGCATCTCGATCTCGAGCTTGAATGGCGGCAGGTCTTTGTAGGATATGTCGAGAGAGAATCTTCTTCTATGCGCCTTCAGTCCCATTATGTCGGCATCACATTGCCTGCAGTGATGCGTCTTCCTTATTACTCCTCTTAGCTTTGAAAGAATGCTTTGACGGCGAAAGACCTCATCCAGCATGAAGAGTCCAAACTGATCATTGACGTACCTGGCCTGGGTTTCGTCCGTTAGAAATGAAGCGCCCACAAAAGCCACGCGCACTTCTTTATACTTCCCGACAAGGCGGGAATCCTTCTTTAGAGTTGGAGAGCTGTTTTTTCTGGGCATATTGCTGCGGTCGTCTATCAACTAATGCGAGGATCACATTCCATCACTATCACACAATACTTCTTCTGTAGTTTCTCCAGTTCTTCCAGCTCTTTTTGCCTCAGTTCCTCGTAGTCACTTGGGGGATTGCCATAGCAGGCAAATTTGAAAAACCTTATCTCTCTCCCCTTGCCGTCAACGAGCTTTCCCTCCTTGCACCGAGCCTTTAGCTCAACCAGCTTGTCTCCGATGGTGATATACCCGTCACCGCTTTTGCGCTTCTCTCGATAAGAAACAACGTCGGTAGACTTATGACCTTCTGGAAGACAATCGACCGGGGCTGCTATGCGACTCATGTCGTTACTGGCCTCAGGAGTTTGCTGACCGCTCTCACCTTGAATGAATGAAGACTGCGAAAGCAAGGGCAGGTTGACCATCAGCAGAAAGATTAAGGGCATCATCCGGAAGCCACTCATAGTCGGCCGGTCCTCACAGAGTCATTATGCACAGATCAACCCACTTCAGGCTACTGGCCGGTGGGATTACTGGCGGAAGCTTACGCCACCCAGGGCGGGCGCAACTTACAACTGCGGCGCTTAGAGGGCTCGGGATGATGTCGGGGTCGCGTTCGTTCTCTACACCTGGCGAAATCTCTTCGGGATGATCTCGATTCCCATCCCACTCACGAGCAGACGTTCCTTCTGGTTAGACAGCATTCGCGCGGTCCAATCGGTGAAGCCGCCATCGGCCAGGTTACAGCGTTGCCCCGTAGGGTCTGTGGCGTAGATGCTCAGGCACAAACCAGTGTAGTAGCCCCGCCCTTGTTCGCGCTCGTGATCCAGGCGAAACGTCGTATCACCGGCAGCGCGGGCCAGGGGCTCGAGAACCTCCTGCTCTGCCCGGCCAAGGCGCGCTGCATCCCTCGCGGTGTCGCTGAGGTTGACCAGTACATCTTTAAAACGGTATTCGACGGCTGCGAGCCTGCTTAACAACTCGAGATAGACTCCGATGTGCTCGCGGAGGCTTTCGATCTCGAACATCAGCCCGCCTCGATCGCGCCCCGCGGTAACCAGCGAGAAGAGGCCAAAGTGCGGCGAGAATCCGGGGGAGTCGTACGGCTGCAATCGCAGCTGCCGCGATCTCGAGCAGAGCCTGATTGTAGCCTTTTCGCCGGCCCGTCGCCGGCGCGCGCATTCAAGCGCTTTGACGGTCGTCGGGTCGGCCATCACCTCCGCATTGCGCACAGTCGCGAGGCAGTTGTTCTGATCGATCCGTCCAAATACCTGATTGACGCCGAGCGGAGCTATGGGTGCGAGATCCACTGCTTCAAACGCAGCGGCGGCCTCGAGAGCCATTCGTTCTACTTCGATGAGCGCCCTCGGATCAGCCGCCGACGGTTTCAGCATGAGGGTGCGCTCATATTGTGCGAGGATCTCCGAGGGGGAACGCTTCGCACTGCGTGTCCGATATACGTGCAGCATCAGGGACTGCAGGTCGGTGGGCGGCAGGCGTTGGGCAAGTCCATCGACCGCGTTGCCCTCGGCAAGATGGCGGGCTATTCGTGCGATCATTTTTTCGTCGGTCATTCAACTCTCCCGTCCTGGGTAAGCCCTGGGTAAGCCCTGGGTAAGCCCTGGGTAAGCCCTGGGTACGCACGCTTCCAGCGTGCTGGCTCCCGCGAAGGACCCGGTGTTCGCACGCTGGAGGCTGCTGGCCTCCCACGAAGGACCCTGTGTTCGCACGCTTCCAGCGTGCTGGCCTCCTGCGAAGGACCCGGTGTTGGCACGCTGGAAG
>DASYSA010000637.1:0-19214 GCA_036003885.1 Blastocatellia bacterium
GTTCATCACGGGCGGATTGGGCGGCCAGGAGAGCGCAACGCTTCGTGAGATAGTGGAACTGCTTCGCCGTTTCTACTGCGGCAAGGTGAGCGTCGTGTACCGCCTCATTCAGGGGCCTGAAGAGAAGGAGTGGATTCGCTCTCGAGTGGAAGCAGCTCCGGCCCCGGTTGCGCCGGAGATTCGAAAGCAGATTCTGTGGAAGCTGATCTCGGCCGAGTTGTTCGAACGCTTCCTGGGCACGAAGTACCTCGGTCAAAAGCGATTCTCCATTGAGGGCAATGAGACCGTGATCGCGCTGCTCGATCAACTCATCGAACGCGCGGCCTCGAGGGGAGTCGAGGACATCACAATCGGGATGGCCCATCGCGGACGCCTGAACGTGATCGCGAACGTCATCGGCAGATTCTGCGAGCGAATCTTCACCAGCTTCGAAGGCTCGATCCATCCGGACTTTCCTCACGACCAGGGAGACGTGAAGTATCACCAGGGCGCCAGCGGCGTTCGCGAAACGGCCAGCGGCCGTCAGGTATCCCTTACAGTCGCTCCAAATCCCAGTCACCTCGAATTCATCAACCCGGTAATCGAAGGCATGGTGCGGGCAAAGCAAGAGGCAAGATCCGAACCGGAGAGTCTGCTCGCGGTGCTGCTTCACGGCGACGCTGCGTTCGCAGGCGAAGGCGTGGTCGCCGAAACGCTCAACCTGTCGCAACTGCCCGGCTACACGACGCTCGGCACAATTCACATCATCGTCAACAATCAACTCGGATTTACAACGCCGCCCGAAGAGGGCCGCTCGTCGATTTACAGTACCGATATTGCGAAGATGATTCAGGCGCCGATTTTTCACGTGAACAGTGATGACCCGGATGCCGCCTATCACGTCCTGGAGATTGCGCTCGATTATCGCCGCGAGTTTCAGAATGATGTGGTGATCGACGTGATTGGCTTCAGACGCCATGGTCACAACGAAGGCGACGAGCCCACCTACACTCAGCCGGTGATGTATCACAAGATTCGGGCGCACCAGGGAGTGCGAGAGCTCTATGCTCGAAGGCTCGCGCGGGAAGGCGTCGTGACCGAGCGCGAAGCCGCGGAACTGATGGGCGAGCGCAATCGCCGTTATGAGAATGCGCTGCTGGGCGCCAAGGAGATCGTGTCGAGACAGGTCTCAGAGCCGCAGCAGCCGGATGTTGCCGAGCCTGACTCCGTAGAGATAGTCGAAACCGGTGTCGACCAGCAGACCCTCCGGTTGATAGCGCAGACGGTCACTACGGTGCCTCGCGAGTTCAATCTCAATCCGAAGATAGTCGGACTGCTGGCACGCCGCGCGAAGATGGTCGAGGGATCGGTGCCGGTAGACTGGGGAATGGCCGAAGCACTTGCATTCGGGTCGCTGCTCTTCGAAGGCACTAACGTGCGCATTGCGGGCCAGGACACCGTGCGCGGCACCTTCAGCCATCGGCACGCCGCGTTCGCCGACACGCTGACCGGGAGCGAATGGGCAGCCCTTGCGACACTCGGATCCGATCAAACAAGATTTCAGATATACGACAGCCCTCTGTCTGAAGCGGGGGTGCTCGGTTTCGAGTACGGCTACAGCGTCACGGCGCCTGAGTCGCTGGTAATCTGGGAAGCTCAGTTCGGCGACTTCGTAAACGCGGCACAAGTGATCATCGATCAATTCATCGTTTCGGGTGAGGAGAAGTGGAATCAGACCAGCCGGGTGGTGTTGTTGTTGCCTCATGGCTACGAGGGGCAGGGACCGGAACATTCGAGCGCGCGGCTCGAACGGTTCCTGCAGCTGTGTGCCGGCGGCAACATTCAAGTGGTCAACTGCTCTACCGGCGCCCAGTACTTTCACGTATTGAGACGACAGATACTCCAGCCGGCAAGCAAGCCGCTTGTGGTCATGTCGCCCAAGAGCCTGCTTCGTCTTCCGGAAGCGGCATCGGCAATCGATGACTTTACGAGCGGCGGTTTCCACGCGGTCCTTGGCGATGAGGCGGTCACTGCGGCTTCGAACGTCAACCGCCTGCTGTTGTGCAGCGGCAAGATCTACTACGATCTGGATGCTGAACGTCGAAAGCGCGGCAACCACGATACGGCCATCCTGAGGCTTGAACAGCTATATCCGTACCCAAAGAAGCAGCTCGTCGACAATCTGGCGCTCTACTCCAATGCCAGGGACATCTGCTGGGTACAGGAGGAGCCTCGCAACATGGGCGCGTGGTGGTTTGTCGAACCCCGGCTGCTGGGAATATTAGGGGAGGGTCAAACATTGCTCTATGCAGGTCGAGAAGCGAGTTCGAGCACGGCGACCGGTTCTCACACGATTCACCAGATGGAACAACGTGAAATCGTGAGTAAGGCCTTCGGAGTGGAAAACGCGTGATGAAGGGGCGCTGGTAACGGAGTGGCTAAGAAACCGGTCAAGACAACTATCAAAAAGGAAGAACTGAGGCCGCGAGAAAGGGCGCCCATCCTGCCGACTAAGAAGTTCGAGGACAAACGAACTCGGGACGACCGGCGCCCCAAGCACAAGAAGGATCCGCGCCGCCAGGGCGAAGAGGCCTGATCACACCCCCACTGGGCGGTGGCGTCCAAGATCAGTCACCAGGAGACTTTCCCTGAGTCGCTGAGCCGACTGAACCACTATTCCATCGGGATCGACGATACTCGACGATCCGTAAGACACGAGATCCGCCGTACGGCCTGCCACATCAGCACGGATTACTGTAACGCTGTTTTCTATCGCACAAGCGATGTCAACGTTCCTCGCGTAACTAGCGACGTCCGCCTTCTCAGCAGGCAGACCGTTGTTCGTAGGTACAAACAGCGCGGTCGCTCCCTGGGAGGCAATGATTCTCGCTAGCTCGGGATAGTTAGAGTCGTTGCAGATCACGATTCCAAAGGTCAAGTCACCAACCCTGAAGACCGGAATCCGGTCGCCGGCCCGATAGATCGACTTTCTGATCGCCGGGTATAGCTTGCGATACAAACCGACGACCGATCCTCTGTGAAAGACCGCAGCCGAGTTGTAGAGATGACCAGTTCCGGTAATCTCTGTAAAGCCGAGGATTGTCGTAACGGCGTGACTTGCAAGAGGCATCAGCGCAGAGCCCAGCTCGCCGCTTTCAACGTTGATCGCGATATCGGTGGGACGAGGAGCGTAATCCGCCAGACCTCCAAGTAAGGCCTCCGGGCAACAGAGGATTTCCACTCCTTCTGATTCACACCAGTCAACTTGTTTGCGAACGAGCGCGATTGCTTCCATGGAACCGCATGGAAGAAGAGGAGCTTGGTAGGCGGCAACCTTCACAAGAATTCATCCCGATACGACGAGCGTCTCTCGTGCTTGAATACAATCTACGTTGTGAGTCACACGCTGGCGAGCCGATCGAGCGAGGACAATGTCCGTGATTCAGCCGCGACACCTGGCGCTCTTCGCTGCAACCGGTTGTCGGGGTGCGCGCTCAGCGATCCGTGTCTTTACCAGCTTCCGCACGAGCGTGGCCGGTAAGGGCCGGTCCGCTTGAAAGCGAATGGTGCCCTTGCTGGTTTTGTACGCCTTGAGCTCGTCCTTGTGGGCTTCGACTGGGAGAGCACCGGGGTAGAAGGCGCAGTGATTGGCAGCCGCTCCAAAGGCCACGAGCAGCCTTCCGCCGAGACGGAAGGCTGGGATCTGATAGCTGATGCACTCTTGAGCCTGGGGCGCTGCCGCCCGGATGTCGGTTCGAAGCTTCTCAAGCGCTGCTCGCTTCTCATTGCTCAACGGTGCGAGATACTCGTCGATGGTCGTTGGTTTCACTGCCGCCGATTCCTTCCGCATTTCTCCACCTCGATCTATCTGAATTCTGCGAGCGTATTCTCGCACAAGCCGCTCCGGGTACGCACGCTTCCAGCGTGCAGATCCCATACCCTGCAAAAAACGCCATCCCGCGTTCCTCGACCAAATGCTGTTGACAGTAATTAGTGTCTTCTGTAAACTGCGCCCTATGGACAGTAACTTAGAGAGTCTCAGGGAGCAGAAGTATGTCGGCGCAGTTCAGCTTTCAGATGAAGCCGCGCGGCTCTTAGCCCACTTCGTTCCCAAACAGGAACGTGGGAGCGTCACCGAGGTGCCCGACGAACGCATGGTCCGATACTACAGCTCCGGAGGCTTGATCTCGCCCCCAGAAAGCAAGCAGGGAGTCTCTGCCGTCTACGGTTATCTTCATCTACTGCAGCTCCTGGTCATCAAGCGGCTCCAGGCAGAACACCTGTCCATCCGAAAGATCAGAGAGCTGGTTGAAGGTAGAACTGAGAGGGGGTTGGAACAGCTATTAGGACTCGAGGTGGGTGAAGCCGGCTCGGCTGATAACAGGAACGCAGCGACCGAGTACCTTGAGTCACTCCTTCACCAGTCTCCGAAAACAGCGCCGGCTCATGCTGCACGCTTGGCGCTGGCTGAAGAGCCTGCCCCTTATTCTGCCGGCGTGGCCAAACGCGCCTGGACTCGCGTTGAGATAGAGCCCGGACTCGAGCTTCATATTCGCGAGGACTATTGTTTGACGAGTGATGCTAAGGCGAAACTGCGCCTCGGGCGCAGGATATTGACTGAGATTGATAACCACGGCAATCCGCCGAGAAAGTGAAGTGCTAGAATGACCCGGAAGACCAGCCCCAACATAGAAGTGATAACCGAAAGACCTCTCTTCATTGGAGGGAAAGAACAGAGCACCAACCTCCTGGTACGCATAGTTCCGCCCACAGTCGATGCAGTTACAAAGCGTCCGAGCTTAAACCTGAGCCTGGTGCTGGACCGTTCAGGCAGCATGGAAGGTGAAAAGATTGTTCGAGCCAGAGAAGCGGCTTGCTACTGCATAGACCAGCTCATGCCGTCGGACCGCGTGAGCGTCGTGGTCTTCGACGATGTAGTCGACGTTCTGCTTCAAAGCCAGCCAGTCGAAAACAGAGAGGCAACAAAAGAACGCATCTCGCATATTCAGGCTCGGAATTCTACAGCCCTGCATCAGGGGTGGGTCACCGGAGGCATCCAGGTCAGTAAAGAGATGACCGACGGCGCAGTCAACCGAGTCTTGTTGCTGACCGATGGGCTGGCGAATGTCGGGGTGACAAACGTGGACACGCTCGTCTCACAGGCCGGCGAACTGGCTGCTCGCGGCGTCAGCACCTCCACCATCGGTGTCGGAAGCAGCTTTAACGAAGACCTGCTCATCCCCATGGCCGAAGCGGGCAGAGGGAACGCCTGGCACGTCGAAAAGCCTTCCGACATGGAGCGCATCTTCGCGACCGAGCTCGAAGGCTTGATTGAACAGATCGCCCACACCGTGAGCCTCGGGCTAACCCCCGCGGACGGCGTCAGAGTCCAGGATGTGTTGAATGATTTCGAAGTAACCCACACTGGACGCTACAAGCTTCCCAACCTGCGAGCGGGATCACCTCTCGAAGTCGTAATAAGCGTGAAGGTCCCAGCCAGGCCGGCCGGTGAGCGCTACAAAGTGCTCGACGTGCGCCTGGCCTGGAATCCGCAGGACGCACCGAGCAGTGATCGAGAGATCCTCAGCCATCCGGTGACCATCGAGTATGCCGGGGCAGAGGAAGTCGAACGCACTGCCCTCGACGGGAGAGTAACGAAAGCAGTTCAGCTCCTGATGGCTGCGCGGGCCAGACAGGAAGCGATCAGGCAGCTCGACAGCGGGGACATTCTGGCTGCGCGAGCGATACTGGGAGGGACGGCGCAGCTCGTTGCGCAAGCTTGTGCTCCGTACATGGCAGATGACCGTGTGAAGGAGGAGGTCCGAATGCTTGGCGAGTTGGAAGCCGAGCTTTTCAATCTGGGCGACCCGAAGATGACTCGCAAGAAGATGTCTTATCAGAGCTATGATCTCTCTCGTCAAAGCAAGCCGCTGAAGAAGTGAGAGAGCATAGGCGGAAGGAAGCGTGGGTTCACTCGTCGTGTTACTCGCGCTTCCCATTTCCGCCCAACCAAATCTCATAGCGGGTGCCGATCAGTCCGGTTCGATGACTGATAGCGGCCCCTCAGGGGGATTTCTGAGTGAAGTTGCTAATCCTTGGTGGAACCGTTTTCCTTGGCCGGCATCTCGTCGAAGCCGCACTCGCTCGCGCGCACGAGATTACCATCTTCAACCGCGGCCTCAATAATCCGGACCTCTTTCCGGAAGTCGAAAGACTTCGCGGAGACCGCGACGGCGATCTGCGCGCTCTCGAAGGCCGTCGCTGGGACGCCGTCATCGATACGTGTGGCTACCTACCTCGGCATGTTCGCGCCTCGGCTCAGTTGCTTGCGGGCGCCGTGGACCACTATACATTCACTTCCACCATCGGTGTGTATGCGGACTTCGGGGCGGTGGGGATCGACGAAACCGCGCCCGTAGCCACCGTGGCTGATGAGAACCTCGAAGAGCTTACGGCAGAGAGCTACGGTCCTCTAAAGGCGCTATGCGAGAAGACCGTTGAAGAATTCATGCCGGGGCGAACGCTGGTCATTCGCGCCGGCCTGCTGGTCGGGCCGTACGACCCGCTCGACCGTTTCACGTATTGGGTGCGCAGAGTCGCGCAGGGCGGAGAGGTGCTCGCTCCGGGAAGGCCAGAGCGGCAAGTGCAGATCATCGATGCGAGGGACCTGTCCGAGTGGATGGTGCGAATGGTCGAAGCTGGGCAGACCGGCATGTACAACGCCTCAGGTCCCGACCACTTGCTCACAATGGGGCGGCTGTTGGACGAGTCGATTGCCGTAAGCGGCAGCGACGCGCGACCGGTCTGGGTCGACGACAAATTCCTGGTCGACCACAAGGCGGGTGCGTGGCAGGAAGTACCTCTATGGCTGCCCGAGAACGATCGCAAGGTCTCGGGCCTGATGAGGATTGACTGTGGAAGAGCGATTGCCGCCGGTCTGAGCTTCCGGCCGTTGGCTGATACAATTCGCGACACGTTGGAATGGGATCGAAGTCGTGTTGAGCCGCCTGCTCCTTACAAGCTCTTCGGGATCGAACTGGCTCGTGCAGGGCTGAGCCATGAACGCGAGCTTGCGTTGTTTGAAGCCTGGAAAGGGCGCTAGCCGATGCCGACGGCATCTTCGCGTAGCTGCTTAGACTTCAACCTTCGGTACACCTCTATCATCAGGAAAAGCCACATCCCGCCGGCCAGGTACGCGCCTAAGACATCACTCGGCCAGTGCGCGCCCAGATAGACCCGCGATACGCCCACCAGGGCGGTCAACGTCCCACATTGCGCCAACGCGAAGCGACGGACCACACCCGGCTTTAGGAGCACGTAGCACAGAAAGAAGAGAAATCCGAAAAACTCGATGAAGAAAATCACGTGTCCCGACGGGAAGCTCTCATGCGCGACGTTGTAGACGACTTGAACCAATGGCTCGGTCGGCCTGGGACGGCTGATCCAGGCCTTGAATAGTCGGTTCAATCCCGCGCCCGAAGCAACTCCAATGACACATATCAGGCATTCGATCCTCAACCGCGCGAACAGCAGGGTCAGTCCCGCAATGCTCACTAAGGCAACCGGCACCCGGCCGTTCCCAATCATCGAGACCAGCCTCATCAAGGTATTGAACCCCGGAAGGGTGATCGCCTGAATGCTTCGTTCAAGCTCCAGATCCCAGCCGAAGTAAGCATAGTAGTGAGCAAATCCCGCCAGCGCCGCGTACAGAATCAGGGCCGCCCCGAAGACGATCTCGCCTCGATGAGCTCGCAAGGCGGTCCGCCTCGGAGATACAAGCATGTCCGTCTCCAGCGCTCCGTCTCTCTCTTCGCTCGCGGTGCCGCCCTCATCGACCATTGTTCAAATCCGTTCACAAGCAATCGTAGCCGTGAATGGTCTCATTCTCCAATGGTCGGGTGCGCTGAGGGGCGGAACCACGAATCACACGAATTCAACGAATCTAAACGAACCATTCGCGATCATTCGCGTAATTCGTGTAATTCCTGGCTCCGCTCCTTCGTGCGAGGTCAGCGGATTGCTTGACATGCTCCGCTCCAGCAAGGTAGCCTTTAGTGTTCGTGTGAAAGAGAAATCTGAAACAGGAGCGTATGGAAGTGAAGGATAAGATACATCCCAAGTACGTTAACGCGACCGTGCACTGCGCGTGCGGTGAAACCTGGCAGACGCGCTCGACAAAGTCCGAGATCAGGCTCGAGATCTGTTCGGCCTGCCACCCGTTCTTCACAGGCAAGCAAAAACTGATCGATACCGCAGGCCGGGTCGAGAGGTTCAATCGCAAGTACGGCCGGAAAACCGCGGAAGCTTAAGCCGTCTACAGTCGAGTATTGGTTGCCGGGCGCCGCGTGGTTTTGAGCGGCCTCCGGCAACCAATATTTTTTGGTCCTGATGAGCTGCTGAGAGGCCTGATTTATGAAGGAAGAGCAGATAATAGTCGGAGGGCAAGCGGTAATCGAAGGGGTAATGATGCGCTCCCCGCACGCGTATGCCGTCGCCGTGCGCCGTCGCAGCGGAGAGATCGTGGTTAAGGCCGAACCCCTGCCGTCGCTTGCTGAGAAGTATCCTGCCCTGAAACTTCCGATTCTGCGAGGGGCGGCAACTTTGATTCACTCGATGCTGCTCGGGATCAAGGCGTTGAACTTCTCGGCAACCGTTTCGATGGGCGATGGTGAAGACGAGTTGTCGCCGGGTGAAAAGGCTCAGAGCCAGGCCCCTTCGAACGCTCCGGTCGAGATCGCAAGCCGCACAAAGGGGACAAACTCGGCAAACTCGGCAAACTCGGACGCCAGCAAGAAGGCGAACGCCGCCGCAGCCGGATCGATCGCCTTTGCGTTGGTCTTCAACGTGTTTCTGTTCATCGTGTTGCCTCTGCTGCTGACCAACATGATCTTCGTCTATTTTGGCGGGGGAACGATCGAGTCTCATTCGGGCAGCGGCACGTGGTACGCGGAATCGTGGGCGTGGCTCAAAGCGGCGCTTCACCCGGTCCGGCCCTCGGTTGCATTCAACCTTGTTGATGGGCTGATTCGAATGGCCTTCTTCCTGACAATGATCTTCAGCTTTTCGCTTCTGCGCGACATCCGGAGGGTCTTTGAGTATCACGGGGCCGAACATAAAGTCGTCTATACGTGGGAAGCGGGCGAAGAGCTTTCGGTCGACAACGCGCGCACGAAACGGCGACAACATCCGCGTTGCGGCACCAGCTTCCTGATGATCGTTATGCTGGTTTCGATAGTTGCGTTTTCGGCAGTGAAGTTTGACTCCCTGTTCCTGAACTTTCTCGTTCGAGTGTCATTGATCCCGGTCATAGCCGGCGTCTCCTACGAGATCATTCGCGCTTCTGCTCGCAGCCGCGCGCAGTGGTTCTTCTCGTTCATCACGCAGCCGGGACTATGGCTTCAGAACATCACTACCAAAGAGCCGGACGACGAGCAGTTGGAAGTGGCGATCTTTGCACTGAAGGAGTCCTTGAAGCTGGAGCCCGCCGAGGAACTGGAACCTGCCAGAGTGGCCTGATGAGACGGTCTGAGGGGTAAACTGAGGTCCTTATGCTTCAAAGGCTAGCTTCATTAGAACAAAAGTACGAAGAGTTGACCGAACAGTTGAGCGATTCCACGCTGTTGGCGGACCAGCAGAAGTATACGCGCACAACGAAGCAGCATCGTGACCTGGAAGAGGTTGTCGCGAGGTATCGCGAATACAAGGCCCTCGACCAGGGCATCAAACAGACGGCAGAGATGCTCGAAGGCGAAGAGGACGCCGAGATGCTGACGCTCGCGCGCACGGAACTCGCCGAGCTCGAAGCGCGCCGCGATCGCGTAGAAGCCGATCTGAAAGTTCTGCTGCTCCCCAAGGATCCCAACGACGAGAAGAACGTTATCCTCGAGATCCGAGCGGGCACCGGTGGCGACGAAGCGACTCTGTTTGCCGCGGAGATCATGCGGATGTACATGCGCTACGGCGAGCGTCAGGGCTGGCGCGTTCAGGTCCTCGACGTATCAGAGTCGGGCATTGGGGGAGTCAAGGAAGTCATCCTGCTCATCGAAGGTGAGCGGGTTTACTCGAAGCTGAAGCACGAATCGGGCGTACACCGCGTCCAGCGTGTCCCGCAGACTGAGGCGTCGGGCCGCATACACACTTCGGCGGTCACCGTCGCGGTGCTTCCGGAAGCTGAAGAGGTCGATATCAAGATCGACGCCAAGGAGCTTCGCATAGACACATTCTGCTCGTCCGGACCGGGCGGCCAGTCGGTCAACACCACCTATTCGGCCGTTCGCATAACCCACTTGCCCACGAACACGGTCGTGTCGATGCAGGACGAGAAGTCACAAATCAAGAACCGCGAGAAGGCCATGCGAGTGCTTCGCTCCAGGCTTCTCGAGATGGAGCAGGAGAAGCAGCACAACGCTATTGCGAGTGAACGCCGATCTATGGTCGGCTCGGGCGATCGCTCGGAGAAGATCCGAACCTACAACTTCAAAGACAACCGCGTGACAGATCACCGCATAGGCTACACCGCGCACCAGTTGGACCTGTTCATGGAAGGCGAAATAGGAGAACTCATCGAGGGGCTGGTCTCACACTACCAGGCCGAAAAGTTGAAAGAGGATATCGAAGCGCCGGCGTCATAGTTCTCATGACAATAGACCAGGCCATCCAGGAAGGGGCTGACAGGCTCCGAAATCGCCAGGTCGATGAACACCGTCGCACGGCAGCGCTGTTATTGGGCCACCTCCTTGGATTAGACCGCGCCCAACTCTTCATCCGGTCCAAGGAACAGCTTAACGAGTCAATTTATTCCGAATACAGCTCTTTGATTGAGAGGCGTGCGTCCGGCGAGCCTCTCCAGTACATCACCAGACATCAGGAGTTCTATGGTCTCGATTTCCTTGTTACGCCCGATGTTCTGATTCCACGCCCGGAGACCGAACTGCTGGTCGAGCGCCTCATCGCGCTCGCCGGCGAATCGGAGTCGACCGCTCCTCTGATCGTGGATATCGGGACCGGCTCTGGCTGCATAGCAATCGCTCTAGCCACTCACCTCCGGGCTGCGCGTGTAATCGCCATCGATGTCTCGCCCGCGTCGCTCGTCGTTGCGCGAACGAATGCAGAGCGGCACAATGTGCGACATCAGATCGAGTTCATCCAGGGTGACCTGTTCCAGCCACTGTCGAATCGCGGCTTCGAGGCAGCGATAGACTTCGTCGCTTCCAATCCGCCCTACGTGGCCGAAGGAAGTGCCGACACCTTGCAACCCGAAGTGCGTGATTGGGAGCCGCCCGCCGCTCTTTTTGGAGGGGAGGCAGGTCTCGGCTTCTATGAACGCCTGCTCGCTCAATCGCAGAGATTCGTCGGCCCCGGCCGTCATCTTGTCTGCGAGATCGGCTATGGCCAGCTCGACGCAATCAGTAATATGATCGACCCGGCGGCGTGGAAGCTGGTCGATATCACAGCCGATCTGCAAGGCATTCCGCGTATTCTCACTGTGCGGCGGAATTCATGAGATCGACTGGCCGTCAGAGAGAGGTTGGCAAAGGTCACGTGAAGCCACCGCATGTGGGTACCCGTAAGAGTGATCCCCGAGAGTCGGGACGCAGGTACTGCTACGACTATCCTCGCCCCGCAGTTACTGTCGACATAGTCCTCTTCGAATGTACTGAGAATCGCATAGAAGTTCTGCTCATCAAGCGCGCCCGGCCGCCGTTCAAGGGACGGTGGGCATTTCCGGGTGGATTCGTCGATCCAGACGAATCGCTCGAGGACGCTGCTCGGCGCGAGCTCGTCGAAGAAACCGGCATTACCGGGATCGAGCTGAACCAACTGGGAGGCTTCGGCGATCCCGGACGCGACCCTCGCGGGCATACCGTGAGCATCGTATTCACTGCCCTGCTGGGTGATAAACCGATCGTTGTGGCAGCCGATGATGCGGCGGAAGCCAGTTGGCATTCGGCGAGACGCCCGCCCCGGCTCGCCTTCGACCACGGGAAGATTCTTCACCTGGCGCTCGAAAGGTGTTTTGGAAGAGGAAGCGATGAAGAGTTCCTATGACGCCAGCGACCTTCATGTGGCGTTGGTTGAGCCTGAGATTCCGCCGAACACTGGAAACATAGCTCGCATGTGTGCGGCCACGTTTACTCCGCTGCATCTGGTTGGGAAGCTCGGGTTCCGCACTGACGACAAGGCGGTGCGCCGTGCCGGACTCGACTATTGGAGCGAGGTCGACATCCGTTACCACTTGAACATCGAAGCTCTGTTTGCGGCACTCCCGGAGTGCCGCTTCCTGTATTTGACTACCAAGGCCAACCGAGCCTACACGGACTTACAGTATGAGCGCGGGGACTGCCTGGTATTCGGACGCGAAACGCGGGGCCTTCCCGAGGAGATTCTGAGGGCGAACTGGGAACGCTGTCTGACCATCCCGATGCCTAACCAGAATGTGCGTTCACTTAATCTCGCCACGGCGGCGAGCATAGTTCTGTTCGAAGCTATGAGACAGATAGCTCTGCGCGATCGTGGTCAGTCACTGTGAACCTGATACCAGTGCTCGCCGAATCCCACTCCGCAGTGGGTCGATAGTTCATACTTGCCTGGAACCGAGGCAACACCCACCCTTATCCATTTCTGGTCAAGACGGGCCGCCTAAGCTAGAAGCAGAAGGCCGGCTGTGGTGAGCACAGCCGGCCTTCTTAAAACACCAAAGGTGAAGCGATCTACTATGGCTTCTTTTCGGGCGGCTTAGTAGGAGTCGGAGGAGGCGTATCTGCCGGTTTACCGTCTGTGTCGCGTCGCTTGAGCGTGGGCCTATCCTGAGGCTGCTCCTCGCTCGGCGTTGTTGTAGTCGAAGCCGGATCGTCGTCCTTGCGCCGCTTGAGGGTCGGCCGCTTTGGTCCCGTATCGCGACCGCTTCCGTCGACAATCTTCGAGTTGGTCAGGGCGAGCAGTCGCGCCTTCACCTTATCGAAGTCGGAGGTATTGACCGTATACTCATCACGATCCGGGAATCGCGCGACCAGCGCGCGAACGTTCGTGATGCGGTCCGGCGTGGGTGGATGCGACCTGAACAGCTTTCCGAGCGTCCCGGGCTTGTCCTTCTCTTTCTTTTCGAGCTTCTCAAAGAAGGTAACGAGGCTGTTGGAATCGTAACCAGCCGCCCATGCGTACTCAGCGCCCAGCTTATCGGCTTCTGTTTCCGCGCCCCGCGTAAACTTCAGAAAGGCGAGCGGCACTCCGAAGCTGGCTGCGTTGTAAGCGATCGCACCAATCGGTCCCCCAACAAAGATGAGTCCAATTGACGCCCAGTTGACCAATTGAGCCTTGGAAGCCTGTTCCACGCCATGGCGGGCCGCGACGTGGGCGATCTCGTGAGCCATCACTCCGGCGATTTCAGCTTCATTGTCGGCAGCCAGGATCAGACCCTTGTTCACATAAAAGAATCCGCCGGGCAGTGCGAATGCGTTCACTTCGTCCGAGTCGACGACCTTAATTGTGAACGGCACTTTGGCGTCCGAGTGAAGAACCAGATTCTGACCGACGCGATTGACATACTCAGCGATCACAGGATCGTCTATGAACTTCGCCTCTCGGTCGAGTTGGGCTGCGAGCTGCTGACCCAGCTTGACCTCTTTTTCGAGAGAGTAAAAATTTGGCAGAATGCCGTGGTTAATATTGCGTTTGCCGATGAGCATCGGGTTCTCGTCATCCTTGAGCTCGCCTTTTGGCACAGGCGCCGATGCTGCCGGCTGATCCGTCGGTTTTTTGTCGTTAGTCGGCTTTTTGTCTCCGGCGAAAAGTGTCGTGGGAGCCGCAATCATCGCCGCCAGCACGAAAATAGTCATTCGCTTGAGTAGCGTAGTCTTCATGGCAAACTCCTCTTGGGGAAAGAACTGCTGACCGCCTTACAGGCAAGGCCGACTCACGATCTGAGTCTACCACACGAGGCCCCTCCAGCAAAGCATTTGTTCCAAAACTCTCGGCGAACGCTGGCTCCAGAATGATCCGGAAGGAGGAACGTCGCCGCGAACCCGCCTTGCATCATTTTATTTGGAACGAGGTCATCTCGGGGCAGTCTTCGGTCTTTTGCGGCGGGTGATCTCTCAGTTACCAGGCTTTAAGACCTCGGCTGGGGCAGTAGCGGGAAAACTGTAATTGACATTGACGTGCGGGAATGATATTGTCCCGGCTGTATTATTCTATGGCTATCTTAGGAACAATGAGTCTTCGATCCGTAGCGACCTGCCGGGCCACTGCCTGCATCTGTACCTGTCCTTGTAACAGCATGGGACCGATAGTGGGCCTCAGAGAGAGAGCAGGACCTTAACCAGATTTCACGCAACGATCCTGAAGCCCGCTATCGAACAATCGATAGCGGGCTTTTGGTTTTTTTGGAGGAATTGAAATGAGCGCAATATACCAGGCAGAAGATTTGGGGTTGCAGGTTGCCGACCTCGCACCTGAAGTCCGGGCTGAGATTCTGAGGTTTGCAGATGAAATCGAGAGGCTCGATCGCGGCCTGGCTGACCCGGATGACTTCAAGCGGTTTCGACTGGAGAACGGCGTTTACGGAATCCGCGGCGCTCCGGACCGTCACATGATTCGCGTCAAGATCCGATTCGGAGAAATCACCCCCGATCAACTCGAGACGACAGCCGCTCTCGCCGACGAGTTCACACCCACCCGCAGCGTCCACCTGACGACGCGCCAGGACATTCAGCTTCACAACGTCAGGCGCAGCGATCTCCCTGCCGTGCTGGTGGCCCTTGCTCGATCAGGAATGACAACACGCGAAGCTTGCGGGAACACAGTGCGAAACGTAACCGCCTGTCCCTTCGCCGGAGTATCTCCGACCGAAGTCTTCGACGTCACTCCTTATGCCGATGCGGTGTCGATGTACTTCCTGCGCAATCCGCTCAATCAGAGTCTGCCGCGAAAGCTCAAGTTCGCATTCGAAGGGTGCGCGGAAGATCACGCGCGGACTCCGATTCACGACATCGGCGCTGTTGCGGCAGTGCGGGAGGAGAAAGGACGCATCGAGCGAGGTTTCCGCATCTACGTCGCCGGCGGCCTCGGTGCCCAGCCTGTGTCGGCCTCTCTCCTCGAAGAGTTCACCCCGGCCGATCTGTTGATACCAACCTGTGAAGCGATCGTTCGCACCTTTGACCGCAACGGAGAGCGCAGGCCCGAGCACATCTATCGCATGCGTGCCCGACTGAAGTTCCTCGCGAGAGAATGGGGGATTGAGAAGCTGCGCTCCGCGATTATCACCGAGCGGCGCGCGATCATGGCCACTCGTTCAGGACTGGTCGACTTCCACATAGATCCAATCGAAGAGACCGCTCCGGATCTCGATATACATGGGACTCCCCGCGGTTGGTCGCCCACGCTCCACTATCAGGAGTGGAAGCGAACGAATGTTCTTAAGCAGCGTCAGCCCGGCTATTCGACAGTCGTGATTCGATGCCCTCTTGGCGACCTGACGTCCGACGAACTGCGCTCGGCGGCAGGCGCGGCTCGACGATGGTGCTCAGGGCGTATTCGGACGGCGATATCGCAAAACCTGGTCTTTCGATGGGTCCCCGATGAAGCCTTGCCCTGGCTCTACCGCGACCTGGCGGAGGCGGGGTTGGCTCACACCGATGCTCACAATCTCGCGGACATTACGCGATGTCCCGGCGCCGACACCTGTCAACTGGCGCTCACTCACTCGCGCGGACTCGCCGAAGCTCTGGGGAACGTCCTTGCCAACGAATTCAGCACCATCCCTGAAGTCCAGAACCTGTCGATGAAGATCTCGGGATGTATGAACTCCTGCGGCCAGCATCACATCGCCGACATCGGATTCTACGGAGCATCAACCGAGGGTGAAGGCGTGCCTCTGCCGCAGTACATTGTGCTCATTGGAGGGCGCACCGAAGAGGGAAAGGCGCACTTCGCCAAGCCGGTCGCCCGCGTGCCTGCACGCCGAGCACCTGAGGCGGCTCGCCGGTTGCTCAACCTCTACCAGAGCGAACGGGGGGAGGAAGAGTCTTTCTCCGGGTTCATCAGCCGGGTAAGTGTCAAACGAGTGCGGACCGTGCTCGACGACTTGACCGTAGTACCCACGATCGAAGAGCAGCCCGAAATATATCGTGACCTCGGCGCCGAAGATCAGGTTTTCTCAGCAGAAGTGGGTGCCGGGGAGTGCGCTTCGTGAGTTGATCTCGTAGTTCACGAGGTCAGCGGATGATCCGATCCTGAGAGGTACAGCGTTGGACTACTATCCCGCGTTTCTGGACCTGAGAGACCGAAACTGTCTGGTTGCAGGCGGGGGCGCCGTTGCCGAGCGCAAGGTTGAATCCTTGCTCGAATGCGGCGCGCTGGTCAAAGTCGTCACCCGTGAAGCAACAAGTGTATTGACTGAGCTTGCTCGAAGCGGCAGCATCGAGTTGGGCCTCCGCGACTACATCTCCGATGATCTGATGGGAATCTTCCTCGTCATTGCCGCGACTGACGACCCAACCGTTCAGGCCCGTATTGGCATTGAGGCGAAGGAGCGCGGCCTGTTGGTCAATGTGGTGGATGACCCAGCAAACTGCACCTTCATTGTCCCCGCAGTCGCGCGCCGGGGCGCGCTCTCGATCGCAGTTTCGACGGGAGGGAGGAGTCCCGCACTGGCGGCTCGAATACGCGAAAAGCTGGAGGGTCTGTTCGGTCCGGAATATGAAGAGTGGGTCGATCTTCTGGGGCAATTGCGGGAAACTCTGGCGGTCCGGTTTCCCGATACGGAAGAGAGAAAAGGGGCGTGGTATCGGGTGGTTGATTCGAACTGCCTGGAACTGATCCGGCGAGGGGAGCGGGATCTGATGCGGAAGCAGCTCGACGATCTTCTGGGCCCGGGACAGGATTCAGGGTTTAGGCTTACTTAGGATTCAGATTCTAAGGACAACTCCCTGTCACGAAATTGAATACGTTTAGTCTTCTCCTGTTGACTTCCGGTGCTTGAAGTTGATCCCATCGGTGTGCGAAGCCCGCGTAACTTGTGCCGAGACCGCTTTCCACCCCGCTCCCGTTCTTACGTAAACATCGATGTAATGACTTACACCACTGGATTGATCTCCCTTAGTCCACAAGCCGGTCGCCTGCACAAGGGCTACGCCTCCGTAAATACGAACGCCCACTTTTTGCAGCTGGTAGTCGGCGACATCGGGACCTTCTGCCGTGTTGCTCAAAAACTGAGACTTGTTGAGGATCGAACCGTCCGATTCGATGCCCACAAAGTCGTCCGCAAGATGTTCTTCATACCAGTTCACATCAGCTGACATGAAGGCTCTAACGTATTCTGCATTCAGTTGCTCCAGCGTGGTTTGGTCCAAACTACTTGGTTGGATTTCAGTTGTCATAGTCGTGCCTCAGTATCTTCCAGATATAGCAATGCTTCGCCTAAGGTCTATGAGCATGGTTTGTCGCACATCTGTCCTCATATGCTCGGACTTGAGTTCATCGGTTTCCTGCCACAGATACATTGCCGCGTAGGCTCTCCAGGGCCGCCAGGTTTCGGCTCGCTCTGCGAGGTCGCAATCGTTGCGCGACACCGTCTGAGAACATGTTTGAGAATCGAGCTGCATGGCACGCCCATGATACAGAAATCCCGGGAACGATTTGGACGTTTTCGGACGTGGAAGCATTCACACGCAAAAAACAGCGTTTTCGATCACACGGTTGGAATCTGGGAGGGGTGTTGTTGGCGAGGACAACCATGGCGCGGAGGTGGGACCGTTGCCGCGAGCGCAGATTGACAATGCTTTCAGCGCTATGCTAAAAGGCATCTTCGACAAAGTGGCGAATTGGGTTCAACCGCGGAAAGTCTTATCTTTAAGAGTAGTCACGACTGAACGATATAGATCTCAGCGCGTCCGTGTAGAAGCGCGGATGCTTTAGGTGGCCCTATGCCGGACGAGAAGACGGACGCCCCACCAGATCCGAGCGAGGAGAAATCCCACGGAACTGAGTCGGAAGGCGAAGCGAAGAAGACCGCAGCAGCTCCTCCGGCAGAGAGCGTCGGACAGGACGCACCCGGGAGCACAGGAGTTGAAGAAACTGAGGCCATCCCTCCGAGCTCCCCGGCGGGCGAAAAGCCCGGTCCCCCCAAAGCGGCTCCTGTGGCCACTCCCGGGGCGCCGGCGAAGCCTCCAGCGCCGGTCAAGAAGGCGCCCACGGTGACCGTCGAAATCACCGACGATCCGTTCATCGATCGCATAAAGCAACGTTTCGAGGGCGCCGTGACCGAGGCCGTCACAACACTCGGCCAGCAGATCATTCGCGTGAAGAAGGACTCGCTTGTGGAACTCTGTCGCTTTCTGCACGATGACGAAGAGTTTCCGTTTGATATGTGCAGCGATTTGACGGCGGTACACTGGCCGGAACGCGCCGGGCAGGAGTTCGACGTTGTCGTGATGCTCTATTCGGTGCCAAAGAATCGGATGCTTCGAGTGAAAGCCTCAATAGCCGACCAGGAGTCTTGCCCGAGCGTCACCTCGATCTGGGCGGGCACCGACTGGATGGAGCGCGAGGTGTATGACATGTTCGGCGTCACATTCGAAGGCCATCCGGACCTCAGAAGGATTCTCCTGCCCCCGGACTGGCCGGGCCATCCGTTACGAAAAGAGTATCCTGTCGAGTATCGCGATAACGAGTGGACCGACAAACATATCGAGTACCGCGAGGTCGATTACGATACGAGTTTGATCAACGTCAAGTACGGCGAGAGAAGATAAGCAGAGCCAACCCGGGACCGTTATGCAAGAGCAAGATCAGGCAAAAGGTCCGAAAGATCAGGGTACCCTCTTCGATACCGACGAGATGGTGCTCAATATGGGACCGCAGCACCCCTCTACTCACGGCGTGTTGCGGGTCCTGTTGAAGCTGGACGGCGAGACAGTTATCGGTCTCGACTGCGACATCGGCTACCTCCACAGGGGCGTCGAGAAGATTGCGGAGCAAGACACATACGCAATGATCACGCCGTACTGGGATCGGCTGGACTACGTCGCCGCCGTATCAGGGGACCTGTGCTACGTCGAGGGAGTTGAGAAACTCCTGCAGGTTGAAGTGCCCAGGCGCGCCGAATACCTTCGCGTAATCCTCACCGAACTTCAGCGCATTGCATCACACCTCTTATGGTTAGGCACTCACGCAATCGACATCGGCGCGGTGACCGTCCTGCTCTACTGCTTTCGCGAACGCGAGGAGATACTCAAGAT
>DASYSA010000638.1:0-5191 GCA_036003885.1 Blastocatellia bacterium
CGATTGTTGAAACAAGTTGAAACGTGTCCACGTCGTGGCGGCAAGACCGCTCGGCAACAGGATGGCGCTGCTCCATAGCAACATGAGGAATTGAACAAGAACGACAGTGCCGAAAATGATCAGTGGCAGAATGACAAACGGGACGGTGGCCTTCGAGAGGACCGTTGTGAGGTCCGAAACCGGAAGTGATTTCCAGAACAGGATGCTGCGGTCGCGGCGTTCGCTGTGCAGCGCATCGAGACAGTAGAACACGCCAACGATGAACGCGGTGAAAATTAACATCATCGCGGCTACATCGTACGGCATTCCGATGATAGCTCGCTGGTGCGCGGGATCGAGCAACAGCACGCCTTGTCTGCGCTCAGGCATCCCTATGGTGCTAATCAGGAAACCGCACAACACCACCACGGCCACAATCAGTGGCGCAACGTAGATCGAACGGTTCTCCCACAACTCGCGCCGAACGGACCAATAGAAAGGCTGAGTAGAAGAGCTTTGATAGGCGGGGCCGGCGGAGCTGTAGCCCGGGTCGCCCGCCTTCGCCGAGGCTTCGGCGGACGAGCTGACTCCGGCAGGTTCAGGTGGGTTATTCGGTGAGGTATTCATCTTGCTGCTCCTACGTGATCTACTTGCCGCGCCGTAGTCTCTTGACCCGCCGTAGCTTCACGCGAAGGCGGGCTCATCACAGCTACGAACAAGTCTGCGATGCTGGGCCTTCGCACTTCACCAAGCGCAGCGAGTTGGTTGCGGTCCACGTGATCGAACAGCAGGACGCTGCGACCAAAGACGGGGCGCTCGTGAATCGGCTTCAAGGCCCGCGCTGCGGCGACGTGCTCTGGATTGACCATCACTTCCACATAGCGCGAGTCGAATTCTTCCATGCTGCACTGGAGGACAATCTGGCCGCGATTGATGAACATGAGATCGGTTAGGACGTCCTGGACCTCTTCCACCTGGTGCGTTGTTACGACGATCGTGCGGCTGCGATCGAAGTAGTCATTCAGCAGTGAATCGTAGAATTGTTTACGATAAAGGATGTCCAGGCCAAGCGTCGGTTCATCCAACACCAATAATTTCGCGTCGATGGCCATGACCAGGGCGAGGTGCAGCTGGGCTACCATTCCTTTCGACAATTCTCGTACCTTGCTCGTGCGCTTGATCGTAGTCTTGTCGAGAAAACCTTCCGCTCTCGCGCGATCGAATCGCGGATGCACACCCGCCACATAGTCGAGCAAGTGCGTAACGCGAGTCCAACGCGGCAACACTGCTACATCCGCAATGAATGAGACGTCTTGCATGAGCTGATCGCGTTCGATCCATGGGTCGCGCCCCAGCACCTTTAATTCGCCCTCATATGAAGTGAGCCCGAGAATTGCATTGAGTGCTGTTGTTTTGCCCGCGCCGTTGGGACCGACAAGCCCGAGGATGCGCCCTTCGTCGACGCGCAAATCGATGCTGTCGAGGGCGACAGTTGTGCCGAAAGTTTTGCGGAGGCCATGCGCTTCTATCGTTGCCATGGTGTTAACGACTTTCCTTTCTATTTGAGCTGCGAGCTGCCGCATCGAGCAATTCTTTTGGATTCAATCCGAGCCGCTGAATGGTTGCGTGCACCCTGGGCCAATGCTCGGAAAGAAATTTCTGACGCTCGCCTTTGAGTAGTGATTTGTGCGCGCCGTCTTTGACGAACATTCCGAGGCCCCGCCGTTTCTCGACCAGATCCTCGTCGACTAATTCCTGGTAGGCCTTTAAAACTGTGAGGGGATTGACTCGATATTCGGCGGCGACATTGCGCACCGAGGGCAGGGGATCGCCTTCTTTGAGCAGGCCGTCGAGTATCATATGGACGACACGGTCGCGAAGCTGTCGATAAATCGGCTGATTATCATTCCATTCACGATTCATCCTGTGCTCCAAACGCCCTTGGTGATAAAACCGTGCGCAGCCCCGTTGATTGCTTGTACGGCCTCATATGGTGATATAGTTAACTATAACACCAGAGCACGTGCAAGCGTTTTTTTAAAGTTTTTTAACGAACACTTTTATGGACCCGGAGAAACGTCAGCCACCTGCGACGGCGAGATTGTTTGCGAGGAAGTCTTCGAGGCGTGAGGCTTGGGTCGCCTCTCCCTTTCGAAGGAAGAGGGGGAGGATGAGGGTTGCTCCAGGGCACAGTGGTTCGAACCCCACCTTTCAGTTACGCCTTGGCTACTGCGTGACAAGTCATCTTCTCCCGTTTCCCGAGGGGAGAGGCGAGGGAACCGACGCCCCAAATAGCGTCAGCGAATGACTACCGGTCTCATTTTGCCAATACCTGATGCGGCGAATAGTCCGTTAGATACAAGGTGCGATCCTGGATCTCTCCGACGAGCGGTCCGTTAATTTCGCCTGTCTCCTTCTTGATCTTAATCCATTCCTGATCCTGCAGGAATTTCTTCCAGCGATCGGTCATCGTTTCCTTGTCGGGCCATTCAAGCAGATAAACGAACTCGGTTCGATTGTCTTTTTTCGATTCCCAGGTGGCAACTATCTTGAAGTCGTATTTCGCCATGATGCGCATGGCGTGATCTCGAAAGCGGTCATGAAACGCTTTTTTATTGGCATCAAATATTTCGTAGATTCGCAGCTGATGAATAACATTCTGTTGTCCGTCGGTGCTCGCCACTGAACCCTGCGGGACAGTGAGACCGGCCGTCAGTATCGCGATTGAGGCAATCAGTATTGTTCTCATAAATTGCGCTGTCATGTTGAGCGAAGCGAAACATCTCTGTTCAATGTTCTTGAGCGATCGTTGATCCAAAATTGATCCGAGATTCTTCGCTACGCTCAGAATGACATTATGGGATGGCTGGATGGCTTTTGGTATTGTGTATTTCAGTGCTGCGGAACTAGAGATCATAGGTTCTCTCCGTAACTTTGGTTGCATTTACTCTTTCAATCTTCGGCGCGACGCGCCTTGCCGCTCCGAGCGGTAGTGCTGGTAACCCAGGCGCCCCTTCGTAAAGATGATAATCAAGAGTGCCGTTACTCCAAAGCCAAGTGCGAGGCATTCTTTGATCTCGATCTCTCGCACCCACCGCCCTTGTACACCAAATCACTAGCGATTTAAGGAAGATAGAGGCTCCAGCGATTGGTTAGGCGGCACAGTCATTTCGAGTCGGGTCTGTCACTCAGCATCAAAAGCGTCATGCCCTCCGGGCCGGGAACAACCTTGCGTTTGGTGGCCGCACCGACCCGAATCAGAACTCCACGGTGCATCGCGTAGGTCTGCCCCTGTACGTGAAGCGTCCCGCTGCCTTCAAGCGGAATGTAGAGCTCCTCCTCATTGTCCGCGGCGTGGTCGTGCTCTGGATAGTGTTCCCAGCGTGGAGGCATCCTCAAGGCGTTCATACCAAGCTTGGAGAGGCCAAGACTCTTACCCGCAAAGAAGAACTGCTGCCCCTTCTGAAATGCGCCGGTGTATCGCTCCAGCTCGTCAATCTGCTTAACTGTGATGTCTGGCATAATCGTTTTTTCTGGAATAGTGTGTGTTGGTGTTCTGTGCGCGTCGTGCCGCCTAACGATAACGAGATAAGCCACCCAGCCACCTGAAGCAAACGCTTCGATTTCGCCGCTGACGTAATGCAAGTGGCTGGGCTGGCTGAGTCGGTTGGTTAGATGTGGGCGAGCAGTCTCAAAGAGCTAACATCATTACTGACCCGAATGCTATTTTGAGGAGGCCATCTGCCGCCCACAAGCCGTTTAACGGTAAGCCAGGTCTAAGCCAAAGCCCCGCACCGGAGCAAAGACAGAGGGCAAGCCCGAGTGTCAAACACATTGGACCAAACGCCACGGCCATCGGCAAAAAGTGTACTCCCACTATGAACAGACTGGCTAATCGTGCCGAGCGCTCCCCGGCCTTTCGGTACCTCGCCAAGCCAAACCGAAACAGAACGATTTCGAGTGCAATTGAGCCGAATAAAAACCAGAGTTGAAGCGTTGTCGGGTTCCCAAACGGAGCCATAAGCCGCCCGCCAAAGGTAACGAGCGCGGCAATAGCCACGACAAAAGCACAAAAGAGGGTCAAATCACGTTTGTTTGGAAGGAGTGCTCCAGACACTACGCCTATACCGATGATCATTATGAATAGACCACTTGCAGGGACCATGGGAAAAACAGGCGCCCAGGACAGTAGGTGACCTCCAGTGTCTGCTAGCATCTAACTACAATTCGGCGAAAGTTTGTTTTGCCTATTTCGGCTTCTAGCAAGGAGCCGCTCGGAGTAAAGAGAAAGCATGGATTTTTCGTTATCAGCCCCCGGCGAACAGGACAAGCCGAATTGCTGCATTACCGTTCCGCGTTAAAATCTGCGGAGGAATTCCGCGGCTTCATCCGAGATGCTGACAATCTTGTTCGTCGCCTGACGATAAAATTTGAAATTGAGCTCAGTCTCGGGTCGACCGTCGTTCCAAGCGGAAAAAAGTTTGAGCTCGCTTCGCCCCAGGCGCCGCTTCGCCAGCGCAGTGCGTCTCACGGTGATGCTCACACGCGGCGTTTGCCGGGCGATCCCGCGTTTTCTTGCAATCGCTTTGGCCGAGGTGACGATGCCGCTCGCGATGAGACCTGGCCCGCCTTCGTTCTCGCTCGCGAAGACGAAGATCGTATCGCCTTTGGCGATATGCTTGCCACCATACATCGCCTTCTGCGCGGTAAACGCGAACGTCTTCGCCTCTGGATCGCCAACCTCAGCTTTGATCGCAAACATCATACTTCCTCATTTCGCACAAGTAATTCCATGACTGTCCATGAAGGCCAGATCTAACGCATAAGACTTACCCGCGCGATCGCCAGCGAGCGCGGCGTGCAGCCGTTGGTTACTCCGACTATAGACGAGGGTTCAACGCCCACCGTCGGCAGTAATTATTCCATCACGGGCGCAACGAAGGCCTTCTGTCTGAAGCTTGACGAATTTCTTCTGTTTGTCGTCAATCTTCCATGCGCTCGCTGCCGGAAGGATTTCAACACCCTCTTCATTCTTAAGCACACCAATCGCTGTGCCCGGGACATCGTGGCCATTTAATTGACACGAACCAATAAATTGGGGTGAGTCCTTTGAATGTTTCGGAAATCTAAGCACGTCTCGCACGACATCTTGGTCTTCGAGAAGGACGTACTCCTCGCCGCAGATTCGCCAGGATATTAAGAATAAACGGTC
>DASYSA010000639.1:0-10100 GCA_036003885.1 Blastocatellia bacterium
GAGGTGGGAGTTCAAGCGACCGGAGGGCAAAGTAGACCTGAGACGTATCCTAACCCGGTTGTGCGCGTTTCAGGGCCTCGGACCATCACTCAAACGCAGGACTCATGAGTCCAGCTTGAATTTGAAGTGGATCGTTCCCTGGAGACTGTCGCCCTCCGGTCGCTTGAACTCCCACCTCTTCGCAGCATCGAGTGAAACAGATCGAAAGAGACTGTTTCCGCTGACGAACTCCGCCTTACCGACCTTTCCGTCTTTATCAACAAGAACCTGAACGACCACCAGACCTTCGATCTTGTACTTCTGCGCGAGTGGAGGGTAAGGCGGCTGCACCCGTTTTACGGCGAACCTTTCAATGTTGTCGTCCGCGCTGGGCTCTGCGTTCGACCCATGCGCCCCCGGGGCAAGCATCGCGAACACAATCACGGACAGGAGGGCCAAACGGAGAAAGCCTCTCTTAACTGAACGGGACATCTTCCTCTCCTGTTCCGGTGAAGCCATTCCGGCTTCGAATTGAACCTACGCTTAGCAAGCAAGACAACATGCTACAGGCTGTGGTCAATACACTCAATAGTTTTCTCCCGTGACTGCTCCTCTGTTCATCAAGTCTTTCTGTTCGTAGCGCCGGCGTCACCCAACCTGGGCTGAAACCGGCGCTACACCTTACTCTCATCACTCTGGGCTAGTAGACGAACTTGAGCCCGAGCTGAATGACTCGTGGTCCGCCTCCGCCGATACCAGGAACACCGCCGGCCACGTCCTGAGTCTTAGTCGACCTCCCAAAAAGCGTTTCGTTCATTTGGCGCAGCGGCAACGCAAGATTCGTCGTGTTAAAGACGTTGAATACCTCGAAGCGACCTTGCACCCTCAGCTTCTCCCCAAGGCGCGTCTCCTTGATCAGCGACAGATCCAGATTCTTATAGCCCGGCCCCGTGAAGGTGTTGCGACCAAGTGTACCGAACTGTCCGGGAGCCGGGATAAGAACGAGTGGCACTCCGGTCACGGGGTCTTTAGCGAGACTCGGATCGTAGCTAAGTTCGCCATCCTTATGAATCAAGGCGCCGGGCACGAAGTTTGGCCGTTGGGCACGGCTCCCCGTCAACGAGGCATCGAATCCGAGGACCGCAGTGAAGGGTTGGCCCGATTGCGCGGTCGCGATTCCGACGACGCTCCAACCCTCAACCCAACCTCCCCCGTGAAAAGGGAGCTGATAGGTGTAGCCGATTGTGAACCGATGCCGCGTATCGAAGATGGATGAAGCCCGCTCCTGTCTCAGGTCTCTAGCGTTCTGCGGTCCGCCGCTGTCGCCGGTGAAACCCACCGGATCGGTCGCGTCGTCTATCGACCTTGACCAGGTATAGGCGGACACAATCGACAGTCCCCGGCTCATTCGCTTAGTCACGGTTGCCTGAAGCGAATGGTAGATAGAGGAGGCCGAAGTCTCGGTCTGCTGAATGGAGTCGGCCAGGAACGGTGTAAGGTGATTCAACTGAGTCGGCCGCCGGAATAGCAGGTTGGCGGCGGTGGATAGCGGCTTTCCGTCCGCCCCGACGCCAGGGATGTAGACAGCCTGGTTCAGATCGCGAACGCGAATGAGTTTGGTCCCCTTGGTACCAACGTAGCCCGCCGAGACCAGCACGCTGCGCCCAAGTTCGCGCTGAACGTTCAGGTTGAAGTGCTGGGCGTACGGTGTGCGTAAGCCCTCGTCGTAGCCATAGAGCGCGGCTGCGGGGCTGGGACGAACGGCGGCGGGGTCGTAGGTGCTGCCGAGCCTACCAGGCGCTCTGGTCGCGAAGCTGAAGAGGTACCTGGGGTTGGAAAGGTCGTTTCCATTCATTGCGACCGCAAACGTCTGCAGCGGGGCGTCGTAGAAGACCCCGTACCCGCCGCGCACTACTGTTCTGCCGTCCGATGTTACGCTCCACGCGAAGCCGACTCTCGGAGCGAAGTTATTGTGGTCCCCGCGGTAGAGTCCGGTGTCCGTATCGACACCAGGAGTGAATGCTCCCCGCTCGAGCGAAAAGTTCGTCAAGGCATGATTCGGGCTCGACAGCACAGTGTTGAGTTCGTACCGGAGACCCAGGTTCAACACCAGGCGATTAGTGGCCTGGAAATCGTCTTGAACGAATAGCCCTATGCTGGATTCATTCATCGGAGAAGCCAACGGGCTAGCGAAGACTACACCGATTGTAGGCACGCCCATCACGAAGTCGGCCAGCGGACTGATCCTCGAAGCGACGCCCGTGAAGGTCAAGACCCCGCCCCCGGTCCGTCCAGTTGAAATACGTTGCCTGAGGAATCGGAGGTCACCTCCGGCCTTAAAGCTGTGGCGGCCCGCCAGATGCGCGAGGGTGTCGACCACGTGCCAGTTGGCCTGAGAGGTGTGGATCGGGTAAAGAGACATGTTCCCAATCTTAGTGATACCGGGCACACTGGTCTCGAACAGTCCTGTGGGGGCAACGGCCCCAACGAAGCCAAGGTCGAAGGGGACCGAGGTGTCTTCCGGATCAAGGTAACCGAACCGCCGATTGTAACCGACGCGCAGATCATTGACCGTACTCGTGCTGAAGTTGTGGGTGTAACCAACCGCAAGGTTGTGCGTACGAGTCGTCTCAAATATCCCGAAACCCGGAATCGTGGGTGGTAAGTTAGACGAACCTGAAGACCCACTGCCGAACACGTTAAAGACTATCGGGTTGAATGTCTCGCCGTCAGAGACCAGGTACCGGACGTTCAACACGTCGTCTCCCGTCAGCAGGCTGTCGAGCTTGAAAAGACCGAAGTCATTTCGGGTCCGGATGGTCGGATTCGCCAGATAGTTTCCGAACACGCTGGATGCGTTCGGCTTTGGCACGAACCGGTCGAGTATACGCGCACTGACCGGGTCCACCGGCAACTGGACGTTTTGCCCGGTCGCCGGATTTCGGAATATGCCGAGCCGCTGGTCCTCCGTCGGGACGCTCGCAAACTGCACGCTACCTGCCCGCAGCCGCTGTCCCTCGTAGTTTGCAAACCAGAAAATGCGGTCCTTCACCAGTGGTCCGCCAGCCGTTGCGCCGAACTGGTTATTGCGAAAAGACGACGCAGGCTGGTCAACAGTCTTCTCAAAGTAGTTCTTTGCGTTGAACACGTCGTTGCGAAAGAACTCGAACCCTGACCAGTGGAAATCATTGGAGCCCGCCTTGGTTAAGATGTTCAGCATCCCGCCCGAGCGATGGCCGTACTCGGCAGAGCCGAGGTTAGTGATCAGCTTGAACTCCTGTATTGAGTCGAGCGACACCTGGGCCGAGATACTGTTTGACAGCGAGTCATTGCTGTCCACACCATCGACAAAGAAGGTCAGGGAACGATCTCGCTGGCCGGATACGCTGAACGGCCCGTTCTGAATTCCGCCCTCGGCCCCGCCCTTGAGCGACGAGGTCGCACTGACGTTTGATACCAGAGTGCCAAGTTGAAGGAAGTTGCGGCCGTTGATCGGCAGTTCGTCTATCTGCTTGTTGTTAATTACGATGCCGAGCACCGAGTTACTGGTCTCCGTAATAGGCCCGGCGGTTGCGACGACGTTGATTTTGTCATTGGCTCCCGCGACAGCGAGCTCAAAATCGGCTCTGGCGTCCTGGCTCACCTGAAGGCTCACTTGCCTCACCGCCTTAGCGTAGCCGTCGGCCTCTACCTTGATCTCGTAGCCGCCGACACTGAGCGACGGAAAGCGGAAAGCGCCGTCGTCGCTGGTCGCAGTAACTCGCGATTGGTTAGTGCCGGAATTGACTGCCGCAACTTTGGCCCCTGCAACGGGGTCCCCGTTCTGGTTGCGGACCACGCCCGAAACGGCGCCTCCGGTAATCTGAGAATTCGCAAATGGCGGGAGCCCTATCAATATCGCGCAAACCGAGATCCACAGACTGCATGTCTTTCTCATGTTTCCTCCTCCCAGGAATGTTCGTACTTTGACCGGCAATGGCGATCGATCGGTCTCGGTCATGATTTGAGCTTGAAGGTGAAGTCGATGGTCCCTTCAAGATTGGCGCTGTTGGGCGTGCTGAACTGCCACTGCTTAGCTGTATCGAGTGAAACGGACCTGAAGACCGTGTGGCCTCGCACGAACTCGGCCTTGACTACTTTGCCGTCTCTGCTGACCTCGACCTGGATGGTAACTGTTCCTTCGATCCGATACTTCTGGGCAGTGGGCGGATATGGGGGCTGGACCTGTGCGGTGGCGTACTTCTCGATGTTTCCTGCGTCGCCGCCTGAAAAGGTAGGCGACGACCATAGGTTCAACACGTCGTCGGTCGCAGGCCTGACGGATGCGAGCGGGGAAGCCAGCGTCATCAGGGAAAAGGCCACGACAAACGTCGCTATGCAAAATCTGCTTCCGGCGCGGTAACCTTGGGCCATTCTTCTCATTGTTTCATTCTCCCGTTTGTAAAGGCTTCAAGTCAGCCTGACTGTAACTGCGCTGCGTAGATCCTTCTGCAAAAGTGGAAGGCGCCAGGTCAGCAGGCTCAACTTCGACCTGGCGCCATCAAACTGTCATCGGTCAATAAACGAACTTCAAAGCCAACTGGGCAACTCTCGGTCCCCCGCCCCCAATACCCGGAACTCCCCCAGCTACGTCCTGGGTCTTTGTTGACAAGCCAAAGAATGGATCGGTCAGTCTCCGAGACGGGAGGGCAAGATTAGTCGCGTTGAAGACGTTGAACAGTTCGCCGCGAAGCTGCATTCGCAGGCCTTCGCGCAGTCGTGTATCTTTGATCAGCGAGACGTCAACATTCTTGTATCCAGCGCCGGTGAAGGTGTTGCGGCCCAATGTGCCGAACTCTCCGGTTGCCGGTATCAGCGCCGTCGGGATCTTTCTTACAGGATCGAGCGCCAGATTTGGATTGATGAATAGTTGGCCGCCCTTGCTGGTGATCGACCCCGGAACGTAATTGGGCCGTGCGCTCAAACTCGCCGTCAGAGTTGGGTCGAAGCCCAGCAGCACGGTGAAGGGCTGGCCGGACTGCATGCTGGCTATGCCGTTGACTTGCCAGCCGTTCAACCAGCGGCTCTTGCCATGAAGGGGTAGTTCGTACGTGTAGCCAACCGTGACACGGTGGCGAATATCGAACACTGACAGACCCCTCTCTTGTCTCATGTCGTAAGCGTTCTGCGGCCCGCCAGTATCTCCCGTATAGCCGATGGGATCGCTGGCGTTATCTATCGCCTTGGACCACGTGTATGAAGACAACAGCGACAGTCCATGACCCATCCGCTTGGTAATTGTGGCCTGTAGCGAGTGGTATATAGACGAAGCGGACGTCTCGTCCTGAATTATGGGTCCGACCGGGAGAGCGGTTAAATGGAAGAGTTGCGTCGGCCGCCGTGCCGTGATATTGGCCGCGACCGCGGTGGAAAGCGGCTTGCCTTGAGCGTCCACACCAGGCAAAAAGATGGCCTGATTTACGTCGCTCGACCGCAGCAGCTTAGTTCCCTTGGTGCCGACGTAACCTCCCGATATCAGGATGCTCTTGGTCAGTTCGCGCTGAAAGGTGATGTTAAAGTGTTGAGCGTAAGGTATCCGAAGTCCTTCACTCAGGCTCCTTGGCGTGAGAGTGCTTGTCGTGCTGATCAGCGTTGCGGGATTAAACAATGAAGCTAGGTTCCCGGCACCGGGAAAAGCAGGAGCACTCAGCAAAAGATAGGGATTCTCTACCCGGCTCAGGTCCATGCCTGTCGCATTGCTGAATCCTATAGTGTCATAGAAGATTCCGTAGCCCCCGCGCACGACGGTGCGACCATCTCCTGTTAACGAATAGGCAAATCCCACTCTGGGGGCGAAGTTGTTGTGGTCCCCTCGGTACAACGATGAACCATCCACTCCGGGAGTGAAGAACCCTCGCTCGACAGAGTAGTTCCTTAAATGAGGTGTTGGACTCTTAAGCACGGTGCTCAACTCGTAGCGCAGCCCGAGGTTCAGCACCAGGCGCTTGCTGACCTGGTAGTCATCCTGCACGAACAGACCGATGTGCTTCTGCCTGAGCGGGCCCCCAAAACTGCGCGTTGTCAGCCCCCCGCCGCCCGACGCTCCCACAATAAAATCAGCCAGAGGACTTATCCGGGTGATTAGGCCGGTGAAGACTACCGCTCCGGAATTGGCGTGAGAGGCGCTCTCCGCCTCGCGGATTATGCGCGCCTCAGCGCCTGTCTTAATCGAATGTCTTCCTCGAATAAAGCCTAGCGAGTCTGACAGGTGGAAGTTTCCCATCGAAAACACGAGCGGGTAGAGGGTCGGGTTTCCGATTCTGGTTATACCCGTAATAGCTATGTCAAACAGTCCCGTGGGACTCGTGACGTTTACGAACCCAAGGTCGGAGGGTTTCGTGGTGTCCTCTGGGGCCTCGGAGTTGGCGTGGCGGTTGTAGCCGAACCTGAAATCATTGACGACCGTGGTGCTGAAGCTGTGGTTGTAATTGACCGCCAGGTTGTGCGTCCTCAGCGTATCGTTCAATCCGAATCCCGCGATAGTCGGCGCCGGAGGGGACGCTGCGGAGACGTTTGTATTTATCGGGTTGAGTGTGTCGACGCCCGAGAAGAAGTACCGTACATTCATGACATCATCGCCCGAGAGGAGATAGTCAACCCTTGCAATTACAAAGTCGCTACTGTTCCTGATCGTCGGCGTCGCCAGATAGTTTCCCTGCTTGCCCTGAGTGTTGGGCAGCGGAATATATCGGTCGAGTATTTTCTGCGAGACCGGGTCCACAGCCAACTGCACCGGCTGCCCGGTCAGCGGATTTGTGAACAAACCACTGCGCTGCGCCAGAGTGGGAACATTCGAGAACTGAGGTGTACCAACCCGAAGCCGTTGGCCCTCGTAGTTGGTCAAGAAGAACATTCTGTCCCTGACAAGTCGGCCGCCGAGCGTTCCCCCGAACTGATTGTTGTTGAACTTCGACGCGGGCTGACTGGCGAGAGTTTCGAAGTGATTGGGTGAGTTCAGCGCCTTGTTACGGAAGAACTCGAACGCGCTTGCGTGAAAATCATTGGTGCCTGATTTGGTCACTATGTTGAGCATTCCACCGGAATGATGGCCGAACTCCGCCGAACCCAGGTTGGTGATCAGCTTGAACTCCTGGATCGCGTCGATCGAAACCTGCGCGGAGAGGCTGTTTTTCAGTGAGTTGTTGTTGTCAACTCCGTCCACAAGGAAGGCAAGCGAACGATCTCGCTGCCCTGAGACGGCAAAGGGACCTTGAAGTAGACCGCCTTCCGCACCGCCCTTGAGCGCCGCAGTTGAGCTCACATTGGCCACCAGTGTGCCGAGTTGAAGGAAGTTGCGCCCGTTTAACGGAAGGTCGTTCATCTGTTTGTTATCTATGACGATGCCCAGGACCGAGTTGCTCGTTTCCGTGATCGGAGCGCTGGATCCAACGACGGTCATCGTTTCGGCGGAGCCTGGAACAACAAGCTCAAAATCGATGCGGGCTTCTTCGTTTACTCTCAGAGTCAGCTTCCGGAGCGCCTTCGAATAGGCGGGAGCCTCCACGCTGATGTCATAGGCACCAACAGGAAGCGACGGCAGCCTGTACTGGCCCTCATCGTCCGTGATGGCCGAGCGAGACTGATTGGTCCCGGCATTGGTGGCGGTAACGGTCGCCCCAGGGACAACTTCGCCGCTCTGATTGCGAACCGCTCCTGCCAGGGACGCCCCTGTACTCTGAGCGAACCCCACAATCGACAGCGCTGTGAACATCATGCAACTTACAATTAGGGTGCTGAGTATACGTCTCATATTCTTCTTCCTCTTTATCCCTGCGCTGATGCCTCTCAGTCGCTGGCTCGTTCTACTGTTCTAGGCAGTAAAGACAACGGGGGGCAGTCTCTAGCGGGTAGCAATCACGCAAACGCGCCTTCAGTCTCTTCATCCAATATGGTCTCAGCCGTGGCAGGCTTCGTTAACGGCAGCTCCACGACGAACGTGGTGCCGACGCCTATCCGGGTTTCGACTCGTATCTCGCCGCCATGTCGTTCAATGATCCCGTGTACGATCGACAGACCCAGTCCCGTGCCGTCGCCGACCTTCTTGGTTGTGAAGAAGGGATCGAATATCTTGCTCACTACGTCGTCCGGTATTCCTGGGCCATTGTCGCGGAAGGTCACCACCAGCCTGTCTCCTTCAACCCGGGCGCCGATCCACAGGTCGCCTTTGCTGTTCATCGCCTGGGCGGCGTTGACCATCAGGTTCATCCATACCTGAGACAATTGGCCGGCATAGCATTCGATTTCGGGGAGCTTGCCGTATTCACGATGCAGAACTACGCGGTCGGGTCGGAAGAACTGACCCAGTATCTTTGCCGTGGACTCGATCCCTTCGGCTATGTCTGCACGCTGCAGTTCCGAGTCATCAAGCCTCGAGAAGGTTCTCAGATTCAGCACAATGTCTCTGACCCGACGCGCGCCTTCGTGGCAGTCCGCTAGCGCCTGGGCGATGTCGGGAACCAGGTAGTCATAGTCAATCTCACTCTTGATCTCTCCGGCCCTTTTTTCAAACTCCCCGGCGATACCTTGCACCGAATCGTAATAGTCGAGCACTCTATGCAATTGGGCGAAAGAGTCTTTAAGCAGCATGGTGTTGCTATAGACAAAGCTGATCGGGTTATTGAGCTCGTGGGCCACGCCCGCGACCAACTGGCCAAGCGCGACCATCTTCTCCTGCCGAACCATATGGCCCTGAGTCTTCGCCAACTCGTCCTTTGTCTCTCGAAGCCAGCGTACTTGATTGGCGAGATCGTCGTTCAGTCCGCGAAGGTTGCCCACCATCTGGTTGAGCACCTCGGCCATTTCGCCCAGTTCGTCTTTTCGATCCAGGGAAAGTTTCCGGTTCAAATCTCCTGAAGCAATCGCGCGCGCGGCAATCATCAGCTCGCTGATTGGCCGCTCAAACGATCGGGTCAGGTAATAGCTCAGAACACATCCTCCAACCAAAAGCATCAGGGTCAGCGCGCCGGCAATGATGCTTACCAGTCTCGACTGCGAGCTGGTTCGAGCCACTGACTCCGTGATACGCGTGCTCGCAAGCTCTCCGAGCCTGTCCAGCAGCTCTTGCTGTTCAAGGCGAGCCGGAGTGTACTCGTCGAAATAGAGCTGCTCCGCAGTTGCAGACTCTTGTTGCTCGATGGCCTGAAGGATCCGTTTCTCCAGCAAGCTGAGCCGCTCCTGATCGATGGCTTCGATCGCGTTCAGCGTCTCGATGAGTCTGGGGTCGCTGGCCAGTCGGCGAGTGTGACTATATGAATTCTGCAGTTCCTCATAGGCAGCGGAGAGATTCTTCAATTCCTGCTCCCCAAGATCCCCGTATGGGTGCAGCAACCGGCCGCGCAGCGAATCGCTTATTCGAAGTTTGTCGACTCTGATGGTCAGCGCCAGCTCCGCCACGCCTCGATCCGTCTCCAGAACCAGTTTGTATGAAGACGAAGACCGTATCATCATCGCCATCATGAGAGCGGCTACCAGCGTGCCCAGCATCAGGACCGCCCCAAACGACAGATAAAACTTACTTCTCAGACGAAGCGAATTGATTCCTGAGCTTATTCCCATAGAGGATCCAGCTAACCCGCGCCATTACAGTACTATTGCGCCCTTCGGTATGTATTATCGGCACAATTGGCAAGAACTTTATACCTGGCGGGCCCTAAAGTCCTTCGCCCGTCTACCGATACGTGTTGTTGGTTGACGGGAAGAGCAGACCACTTGTCTTTCGCACTCCGACTTCGCAACACGGAGATGAACAGGGACCGTGCCATCCCGCGTTCATACCTTCGCCGATCCGGCATAAGTATTGGCAAACTGGGTGTATAATAACTCTTCGCCCCGAATCGACCTCCCCCCAACCGGCCTATAAAGTTTCTGAAGATGACGCCGATAAGTAAAGTAGGAGGGCATAAGAGAACGATGCAACACACGATACTGGCGGTTGACGATGAACCGGCGAATTTAAGAATGGTCGAGAGACTCTTGCGGAAGGACCACCGGGTGTTGACCGCAGGCGGCGGCGAAGAGGCGCTCGAGATTCTTAAACGCGAACAGGTTTCGCTTATCGTCACCGATCAACGTATGCCTGGAAT
>DASYSA010000640.1:0-8798 GCA_036003885.1 Blastocatellia bacterium
CGACAGGATGTTGGGTTCAACGCCGTCGATGGGGGGAATGCCCGGTGGGGCACGCGGACCCGCTTCGATGGGCAGCCGCAGGCCGACTCTCATAGACGAGGATCCCCTGGAAACCGCCGATGCTCGAGCGACGCTGGGCACGCTCAATAGCCGGATCTCCGCGATGAGCTCGCTGCCGGGCCGTAAGCTCAGCGTCTTCATCTCAGAAGGATTCAGGATATTCCAAACCAGGACCTCCTCGAATCTGGACGAGACAATCGCCCGGGCGGCGCGCGCCAACGTCGTCTTCTATTCGATAGATCCGAGGGGACTGGACTCGCTAAGCCTGAATGCGAGTGACGACCCGGGCGACCAGGACGTCGGGGAGTTTCTCAGCCAGAAGCGAGATGACTTCTCGGAATCACAGAGCAGTTTGAATGCGCTTGCAGTGGACACCGGCGGGAAGTTCCTGCGCAACAATAACGACATCAAACACCTGCTGAGTACTCTCATGGAGGAGAACTCCGAATACTACCTGCTCGGTTTTCAGCCTGAGGACGACAAGTGGGATGGCAAGTTTCACAAGATCAAAGTCGCAGTCCGCAATCGCCCGGACCTTACCGTCATAACCCGGAAAGGCTATCTGGCAAGAACGGAAAAGCGAAGGGTTTACTCCGATCCGAAGGTTGCCGAGATAGTAGAAGCGATAAATTCACCGCTGGTGCGCCGGGACATCGATCTGAAGTTGACGCCCTTCTATAGAGACAACGAGAAGGGAGAACCGACCCTCTTGTCGATGGTCCACATCGACCCGTCCCGGTTGAACTTCAAAGAGGTTGATGGCCGGTTCGCGACGACGCTTGATGTGGTCGGCTTCGTTGTCGGCCCCAACGGCGCATCGATCGATCGGTTCAGCAACATTGTCACTCTCAACCTCAAACCGGAAACCTACCACGAGCTGCTCAAGCACGGAATACTCTCGACTCGAGTAACCGTAGTTAAGCCTGGAATCTATCAGGTCAGGGTGTTGGTGCGAGAGGCGGGCTCTGGCCTGATCGGAACGTCCAACAACTACGTCGAGGTCCCGGATATGAAGGGGGGCCGCCTCGCAATGAGCAGCCTGTTCCTGGATGCGCGATACGACCCGCAATGGAACAAGGCTGAGAACGTGGGCGCGACTGAGACGCTGGCGCAACGCCGCTACCACCGCGGAGGGCAGTTCACTTATGCCCTGCTCGTCTACAATGCGAAGGCCGAGTCGAAGAGCGGCCAGACCCAGCTCGAAATCAGGACCAGAGTCTTGAAGGACGGAGCGATCGTTTTCGATGGCAACTATCGGCCGGTTGATATCTCCGCAGGCAGCACTCCTTCTCGCATAGTAACCGGCGGCATGCTGACACTGGGCACGCTGGCGCCCGATGAATACACACTGGAAGTCTCAGTCAGAGACAAGCTGGTTAAGAAGGATAGCCGCGCCATAGTCCGTCAGGAGATAGAGTTCTGGATAGAGTAGCACCACTTCTGTCGGATTGTATCGATTGGGAACTTGCTCACTAAACTGTAACTCGCGCGTTTGTGACGAACAATCTTTTGTCAATTCGGGGTATCGGCCGTATCGGCGAGCTATCTTGACGCAGGGGTACCCGTCAACGCACGGTTCGATATCTGAGTATCCCTACCAACCTCATCGGCATGTCGGTCTTGATCGCATCGACTCCAAGCGCCGCCATGGCGCCGGCGATCTCCGGCGAGTCCAATGTCCACACCCACACTTCGACCCCCGCCTTGTGCGCTTGCTCGATTATCTCAATCGAGACCTTCTTGTAAGAGACCGATATCGAGTGGGGCTTGAACTCCAACACTCGCTCGAGTGAAACGTTGAACGGAACGGATCCGTCATAGGCCGGGTTGATGTGCAGTTTGAGGCCGGGCCCGAGCTCTTCGCGAAGCTTCTGCGCGGTCTTCAGATCCGGCGCCTCGAGCACGACGCGGTCGAGAACGGCGTAGCGTTTCAAAATCCTGGCTGTCCTATCTACCAGGTCGTCGAATCGCGCGCAACGTTTGAGCTCGATGTTCAGAATCCCCGTTTTGATGTGGGCCAGAAGATCTTCGAGGGCGGGCACCCGGCGGCCACCGTGGTCTTCTCCAACCGGAACGAGGGTCCCTGCAGTCAACTCCGCATAAGTCATATCCGAGATCAAACGAGTCTGTTGAGCGGGGGCCAGACCTTCGACGCGCCCGAACCGGTCGTCGTGGTAAACCACCACCACCCCGTCTTTGGTCAGGCGGATATCGGTCTCGATGCCGGCTGCACCGATCCTGACCGCGCGTTGAAAGGCTTCGATCGTATTCTCTGTCGACTCCTTGGCGCCGCCCCGATGGGCAATGACCAGCGTGGTGAGAGGCGCTCCATTCGACGTTCTGACTGAACCGAGCTGGCCGGCAGCTGCGCCAACCATGAATGCAAGCAGAAGCGCCGTTGCAATGCTTCGAATAAGAGCGCGAGTCATCCGAACACAAGTTCTCATGAGCTTCCCTCCTGTAGCCGCCATCAGCTTGCGGCGTCGAAGTATTTCTCGAGCCGGTCGTAGGTAGTCGCGAGATCTTCGGGCAGCACTCGCGTTTCGCCGATTATCGATACGAAGTTCGCGTCGCCCGCCCAGCGTGGGACGACATGGAGATGGATGTGATCGGCAACACCCGCGCCCGCGCTTTGCCCCAAATTCATCCCGATGTTGAACCCATCGGGACGGTACTCCGCCTGCAACGCCACCTGCGCCTTCTTAGTCAGGGTCATCATCTCGGCTGTGACAGGTTCGCCTACCGAGGCCAGAGAGGCGGTGTGCTCATACGGAACGATCATCAGGTGGCCGCTTGTATACGGGAACAGATTGAGGATCACGAAGTTTAGCGAGGCGCGATGGATGATCAGGTTCTCGCGGTCGGAGCCTTGTTGCTGGACGCGGCAAAAGACGCAGCCACGATCGGCATCGGAGGATGCGACGTACTTGTAGCGCCAGGGGCTCCAGATGTATTCCATATGTCCGTTGTCAGTTATCCGTCGTCCGTTGTCAGTGACCACGGACAACTGACGACGGGCAACGGACAAAAGGGAAAACGGATGCGAACGAACAGGGCGGCGGCACTTCTGCCGAGCCCATTCGTTCGCATCCGTCGTCGTTACGAGGCGATCTATTCTTCGCGCTTAGGTGGTGAACCACCGAGCAAGTTCGCGATGTCGCCAAGCGTAGCCATCCCGCCTCCGGTCTCCTGGTAATGGCGAACATCTTCAGGATCGTTCTCCTTACCGACCGCGCGAGCGGATAGGCCGATCTTCTTCTGGCCCGGGTCCAGCTTTAGTATCTTGAACGGAAGCACCTGCCCGATCTTGACGGCGTCTTCAGGCTTTTCGACTCTGTCGTCGCTCAACTCGGAGACGTGGCAGAGTCCCTCGATGCCCTCTTCAATCTCCACGAAAGCGCCGAAGTTCGCAAATCTGACGACTTTGCCCTTGATGGTATCGCCCAGTCGATGAGTCTCGAAGAAGCGATCCCAGGCATTTGGCTCGAGGTCTTTGATCGAGAGGCTCAAGCGCCGATTGTCGACGTCGATATTGGTGATGACCGCGTCGACCTGCTGGCCCTTCTTCAAGACGTCCGACGGATGCTTGACTCGCTTGGTCCAGGAGATATCCGAGACGTGAACGAGGCCGTCGATCCCATCCTCGATCTCGACGAAGGCGCCGAAGTCCGTAAGCGACCGGACCTTGCCGCTGACTCGCGACCCGGCGTGGTAGCGTGCTGGCAGCGTCTCCCATGGATCCTCGCTGATCTGCTTAATGCCGAGACTGATCCGCCTGTTGTGTGAATCGACGTCGAGCACCACGGCTTCGACTTCCTGGCCTATTGAGAGCAGCTTCGAGGGGTGTTTCAGCCTCTTGGACCAGGTCATCTCGGTTACGTGGACCAGCCCCTCGACCCCGGCTTCAATTTCGATGAAGGCGCCGTAGTCGGTCAGGCTGACGACTTTCCCTCTCACACGCGCTCCACGAGGGAAGCGCTCGTGAACGCTCTGCCAGGGATCGGGATGAAGCTGTTTGTAGCCGAGCGAGATACGTTCCTTCTCGCGGTCGAACTTCAGGACCTTGACCTGAATCGAGTCGCTTACTTTGAGGATGTCGTTGGGCGACTGGATGCGCCCCCAGCTCATGTCGATGATATGAAGGAGCCCGTCGATTCCTCCGAGATCGATGAACGCGCCGTAGTCGGTGATGTTCTTGACTGTTCCTTCCATCACGACGCCTTCTTCGATCTGGCCGAGCGTTTCGGACTTCTTCTTATTCGACTCTTCCTCGAGCACGGCCTTGCGTGAGACCACGACATTGCCGCGTTTGCGGTTGAGCTTGATGACCCGGACTTCGATCTCCTGGTTCCTGAAGACCTCGAGATTGCGCACCGGGCGAACATCCACTTGAGAGCCGGGCAAGAAAGCGGCGACACCGTTAAGGTCTATCTTGAGTCCGCCTTTGATGCGATCGACGACACGTCCAAGTATGGTCTCGTGGGCCTGATGGGCGTGCCGCAGCCGTTCCCATGACTGGGCCCGCATCGCATCCGCGCGCGAGAGCACGGCGTAGCCGTCCTGGTTCTCGAGGCTCTTGATCAGAACGTCTACTTCATCACCGCGTTTGACGGTGAGGTTTCCTTGCCTGTCGAGGAACTCCTCGCGTGGGACGACTCCTTCGGACTTGTAGCCGATGTCGATAAGAACGTTCTGCTCGGAAACGTCGACCACGATTCCTCGAACGATCTCGCCTTCCTGAGTCGCAGCGGCGCTCTCCTTCTCGTAGGTCTCGAGCATAGCGCCGAAGTCCTGGCCGCTGGTTCCCTCAGTGCCGGCCGAGGGCTCCGCCGGTGGACTGGTCGATTCCGGTTGACTCGTCGCTTCATGAGTTGCGGTAGCATCAGTCGCAGCGTGAAGCTCGCCGCCTGTGCTGTCTGGGCCGGTGGTTACGTCGCTAGCGGCCGTTTCTTCCCTGGCGCTGTCGGCCGCTGCGCTCACACCGGACTGGTTAGGGTTATCTGTCGCCATTAATAGCTGCTCCTCCTCGACTGCCATATTTCGAATTATGGAACTGATGTCCCCATAGTATGCTTGATCGACTTCGATCGTTCAAGCCGTCACGTTCCGTGAAAGGCTCGAATAGACACTGTCACCCGAAGTCGCCCGCGGGACATTCCTGGGCGCGCTTGCTGTCAGCACAAAGCGAGCACGACATCTTTAGATTTCGGGTGTCGCTGTTGCTACTGAGCTCTCATATGAGAGAGCGTGGCAGGACCTTGAGTGCGCTTGCCTGTCTATTCCTCGCTCCATAATCTATGAGGCAAGGGACAACTCTACACATTAGGCTGAAACGTGTCAAGGATTTGAAGCAACCTGTATGCGGTACTTAGAGGCAGGTGTCAGGTGTCAGGTGTGGGCCTTGCACCACGTGTAAAGAACCACTAATGTTAGAAGTCTGTTTCTCGTCGCATGGAGTCGACATGACCGGCAGGACTGTCCATCACTATCGCGTTGCAGAGATGCTCGGCTCGGGCGGCATGGGTGAAGTCTATCGAGCCGAAGATACGCGACTTGGCCGCAGCGTCGCGCTCAAATTCCTGCCCGCTTCATACCAGTATGACGCCGACCGCCGCGAACGGTTCTTCAGAGAAGCCCGGGCGGCTTCGGCCCTTCGGTCTCCGAACATCGCAGCCATATACGACATCGGCGAACACGAAGACACCGCCTACATCGTGATGGAGTTCGTTGAAGGACAGTTGCTGTCCCGAAAACTCGAGGGCGGACCGCTCCCGGTAGTCGACGCGCTGGATATAGCGATGCAGATAGCAGATGCGCTCGACGAAGCGCATTCTCTGGGAATAGTGCACCGCGATATCAAGAGCGCGAACGTGATGATAACCGAGCGGGGCCTGGTGAAGGTTCTCGATTTCGGGCTGGCGAAGGTGACCGGCAACCTGGACTCAAAACGAGACGGCGAGAGCGATGAGCCGACAGTCAAGCTGGGGCAGGAGACCGCCATCGGCCTTGTCCTCGGAACCGCCGGCTACATGTCGCCCGAGCAGGCGCTCGGCCGTTCGTTGGACCATCGCTCGGACCTTTTCAGTCTGGGTGTGGTCGGGTACGAGATGTTGACGGCTCGGCTCCCGTTTGAAGGCGCCAGCTCGACCGAATTAATTGATCGCATCGTTCACCAGGAGCCGGCCGCAGTCGCGCGATTCAACTACAGCGTGCCGCATGAACTGGAGCGAATCGTACGCAAGGCGTTGGAGAAGGACGCGGCCTATCGCTACCAGTCCGCTCGCGAGATCTACATCGACCTCCGCAACCTTCGCCGGGACCTCGAAGCTAATAACCGCACTTCAAACATAACCTCGTATCCCACCGAGCATCAGGCCACAGCTCTGTTGCCCAATTCGGCGGCGCTCGGGAGCGGAATGATCGAGCACCCGAAGGTCGAGAATGCAGTTGCAATAATGACCTTTTCGAATATCACCCGCGAGCCGGCCGACGACTGGATCGGGTCGGGCATTGCAGAGACGGTTACAGCGGACCTGAAGAACGTTCGCGGCCTCTCGGTCATCGGCCGCGAACGGATATTCGAACTGCTCAAGAATCAGGGCGACCATCCGACCGGAGACTTCGATGAGACTTTCGCCATCGACATGGGCCGCAGGCTCGGCGCTGCATGGCTGATAGGCGGCGGTTATCAGCGCGTTGGCGAGATGCTGCGAATCACGGCGCGCTTCATCGATGTCGATACGGGCGCAGTGGTTAAGACTGTGAAGATCGACGGCAAGATCTCGGAGATATTCAACCTCCAGGACCGCATCGTGTACGAGTTGAGCCAGGGTTTGAATCTGGAACTGGGCACCTCGGAAATAACCGAGATTGAGCGAGAAGAGACTCAGTCCGTCGAAGCATATGAGAATTTTTCGCGCGGCATCATAAACCTGCGCACGGCGAGCCGTGACACGCTCGACCGCGCGATCTTCAACTTCGAGACGGCGACCGAGCACGATCCAAACTACGCGCGGGCGTGGGCCGCGCTCGGGGCGGCCTACGATCTGAAGGGGAGCTTCCTGAGCATCCCGGAGCTGTCGCTCAAGGCAATCGAGTTTGAGAAGAAGGCCATCCAGTTGAACCCGCGCCTGTCGCATGCGCATCAGTGGCTGGGAGGCTCACTGAACAGCATCGGCAGATATGATGAAGCCATCGAGTCGATCAAGGAGGCCATAAGACTCGAGCCCAACAACGCAGGAGCTCATGCGTCGCTTGCCCGATCGTACTGGCTGGGCAAGGGGATGGTGGACGAAGCGATAACCGAGTTTCAGCATGCGATCGCACTCAATCCCGAAGCGGGCTATGCCTATCTTCAGTTGGCCTTCCTCTACACAATCCGAGGAAGGTATGACCGTGCCGAGGCGGTTTCGAAACAGGCCATCGAGCTTCAAGAGCGTTTCATATCGGGGAGAGAAGGCTTGCAGGTGGTCGGCGCGCACACGCGGTTGGGCTACGCCTACTATCGACAGGGGAGATACGATGAAGCGATTGCCGAGTACAACAAGGAACTTGGGTTCCTGGCGTCGAGCGATCACGGGCTGCGCGACCGGACTCTGGTAGAACTGGACGAGAAGATGGGCGCGGCTTACTTGCGGAAGGGACTGAACGACGAGGCGGAAAGCCACTTCAAGCGGGCATTGAAGAGATTCGATGAGCGCGTAACAAGAGGAGCCGACGACCCTCACACCAAATACTACATAGCCTCCCTGCATGCACTTCGAGGTGACCCGGATCGAGCGCTCAAATATCTTGCGGAGTCATCGGCGCATTTGAAAACGATTAACGGGCTTCGGGCAAAGACCGATCCGGATTTCGAAAGCCTCAGAGATGACCCGCGATTCAAAGAGATTGTCGGCTAATGAAGGGAGAAATTCGAAATTCGAATTCCCCGTCCCTTCTTCAGGCCTCTGCGGCAAATGAGATGCCGAGGTCCAGCGCAACCCATATGAGATGATGGTCCAGATGCCGGTGGTCCGAATTTCGGATCTGATTCGACCGGTGATCCCGTACCGCAATTCGGCATTGCGATCAAACGCCCGACGGTTCGTCGAGGCGCATATCGACCATTTCGACCGCTCCCGGGCCTTCGAGCATGCCGGTGCGGTAGAGATTGTGACCCAACATCTGCGGTGCACCGCGAAGTACGAGGACACTCACGCGAGCGCGAAGCTCACGCAGCGAGTTTATGCAGGTCGCCAGCGCCACGCCATCTTCTATGTCGAGTCCGCGGAGATCCAGAATCAACGAACCGCCCGGGTCAACAACCTGCGTCCTAACCCGAGATTCAAAGTCAGACGCGTTCTGTTCTCTCAAGTCGCCGACTACCAGAGTGGCGCCTTCAGAGTCCCTGGAGAACTGTATCGCGGATGTGTCAGGTGCCGCATTCATAATTGGATCAGGAAGCCCGAGTCGCGATTCATCGTTGTTCATTCGCAAGCCGATTGCGCTATCCTACCACACCAGAACCCTTCCACAGCTCAACTGCCGGCGTGCAATTGGAACTCGGACGAGCTTGGGGGAGGTCACACTCTTGACTCATTCACTCAACATTGCTTGACGGGCGTCCGTCTCATTCACACCTCACTTCAGTGAGGTGGTCTCGACTGAGCGGACCCCCGAACCGTTTCAACGTTTCGTCGCCCCTTGGGGGCGTGCCAGCTCCGATTCGGCTGCCGATCTTGTAGGCTGGACGGAAG
>DASYSA010000641.1:0-3867 GCA_036003885.1 Blastocatellia bacterium
CTTGCGGTCAAGCCATAGATCCGATTGTGGGTGGGACAGGAACAGGTCTCCTTCGAAGTTAGCAAGCACAACCTCATCCGACGTCCTCGCTATGTCGAACGCGGCAATTCTGAATTCAATAGTCGCCACATAGTGCCGGGCCTCTTCGCTACTCAGCACGGACTCTCGATTCTGGTACCTGATCGCGATACGATCGGTGGATCTGATGATGAGGCCGCTTCCGCCCTGGCGAATCGCCCGTGAAATGGGCGGCCCTTGACTCAAAAATGCGGACGCGCTCTCGGCGAGATAAGGGGCGAACGCGAGGCCACAGTTGACTGAGAGGATGTTGATCATATTCGAGCGTCGGCTAATCACGAGCTTAGCACAGCGAATTGGGGCTCACTATCCGCATTGCGCCTGCAGCCGGATTTAGGTAGAAATCAGGGTATGTCGAAGGCTTCGCGGAGCAAGGAGATCGCTGAGATAGCCGCACAGGGCACGGCGCTGGGGACTGAGGGACTTGAGTTGAAGAAGGGTCTGTGGGAGACAGGTGTGTATCTCGGCAACGATGGTTTCGTCTATCACATAGTCGTCGAGCAGGGTCGAGGTGGACTGCGGATCACAATCGCGGGCAAGCGAGCGGTGGGGGAGTACCTTCGGTGGGTCGACGGCCTGTTTCGCCCTGGAGAACTTCCCGGCGAAGCGAGTGGCGTGCACTACCGAGCCGCTCGAAAACTGAGAGAAGTGATGTAGGACAATGGAGAATGGAGAATGGAGAATTGACGAACTCCTCCATTCTCCATTCTCAATTCTCCATTCTCCATTCCCTCCCTCTGGCTGGCAGTTGCCCGGGGGCGAATGCTATAGTCTCGGCTATGCTTTACAGAAAGCCTCGAGTAGGCCAGGAAATCAACGCTTATTGTGGGAAGTGCAAGACTGAGCGCACTCATATCGTTGCCGCTATGGACGCTGAGATCGTCCGTAAAGTGACCTGCTCCATGTGCAAGGGAACGCACAACTACAAGGAGCAGGCGCCGGTTAAACCTACGGAGCGCACGCCGCGTACACGGTCGGCTACCGGCTCAAGGCAGTCCAAGCAAACCAATACTTTTGCCATAGACCCCAAGCGGCCGGTCAAGTCATACGACATGCAAAACAACTTCGCAGCGGGAGATGTAATCAACCATCCCAAGTTTGGACTTGGGTCGGTGGAAGTTTCCTTTCCTCCAAACAAGATCGAGGTAAGGTTCCAGGAGGGAAAGAAGCTGCTCCTTCACAACATGAAGAACTTCCGCCCTTGACTGCCCGGATATAGGAACGAGAGAAGAGCCGCCCCCAGCGAATGCTCGGGCGGCTCTTTTTCGATAGAGATGCGAGCCTTCAACGAGACGGTCTGAAACACGAATGCGCGAGTCGGCGGCCCAGCGCTACTCAACCTCTCAGCTCGCGAAGAAGCTGGCGTTCTTAAGGATGAAGCTCTGCCACTTTACTGGAACTTCAGATTCAATGAATATCGCGGACACAGGGCAGACCGGTTCGCAGGCCGCACAGTCGGTACAAGTCACCGGGTCGATGTACATCTGCTCTTCGTTAGGGCCACCCTGTATGCAGTCAACCGGACAGACATCGACACAGTACAACTCTTTCGCGCCAATGCAAGGCTCACAAATTACGAATGCCAAGACTGCTGCTCCCCATCTCTATTTGTAGTAATCGGCATTCATCTTAGTATAATTCTTCCACTGCTCAGGGAGGTCATCTTCAGTGAAGATAGCCTGGACCGGGCAAGCGGGCTCGCAAGCTCCACAGTCGATGCATTCGTCAGGATGGATGTAGAGCATCTCCGCGGTCTCAAAGGCCGCCTCGTCTTTGCGTGGGTGAATGCAGTCAACCGGGCACACGTCCACGCAAGCGGTGTCCTTGGTCCCTATGCAGGGTTCTGCAATAACGTACGTCATCTAAGCCTATGCCTCCTTTCAGGGTGTAGCCAGCAAAACAATTGATGATTAATACCAGAATACGGGAAAACTTTCGCCGATTTGAAGAAAAGAGTCAAGTAAACACTGTTGTATACCCATTACTCTTTCGATTCAGTCATCGCATAGGTGTCCAACAGTTTCTCCGCCTCCTCGGGTGACAGAAGACCCTCCTCGGTCACGATCTCACGAATCGACTTGCCGGCGGCAATGGCCCTTTTGGCGATCTCAGCCGCTCGAGAGTAGCCGATCTTCGGGTTCAACGCGGTCACCAGCGAGACGCTATGCTCGACATACCATCGACACCGCTCTTCGTTAGCGGTAATACCATCCACGCAACGCCGCCTCAGCGCGTCGAGGCCGTTGGTCATGATTGTCAGCGACATTAGCAGACTGAATGCGATCACCGGCATCATAACGTTCAGCTCGAGCTGCCCTGCCTGCGCCGCAAGGGCAATGGCCTGATCATTCCCCAACACCTGGAAGCAGACCATGTCCGCCATTTCAGCCATCACCGGATTTACCTTTCCGGGCATAATCGAGGAGCCGGGTTGCACGGCGGGGAGCCTTATCTCGGCCAGCCCGGTGTTGGGTCCCGAACTCAACAGCCTTAAGTCGTTGGCGATCCTGATCACGTCGGTCGCTAACGTCCGGATCGCCCCCGATAACGCCACGAACGACGCCATGCTCTGCATCGCTTCGAAGTAGTCCCCGGCCGCTCTAAGTTGCTGCCCGGTTATCAAACTCAACTCTGCTATCACCAGCTTGTGATAGCCCGTTACCGCATTCAGGCCGGTGCCGGCCGCAGTCCCTCCAAGACCGACCTCTTTCAGCTCGTCAGCGGCGCTCGCAATCCGTGAGCGGTTCTTGCGAACGGCGGTTGAGTATGCGCCGAACTCCTGCCCGAGTCGCACGGGCACCGCATCCTGCAGGTGCGTCCGGCCCGACTTTACAATGTGATCGAACTCGGCAGCCTTCCTGCCCAGCGAATCTGCCAGCCCATCCATCACCGGCAGCAGCCCGTCAACAAGTTGCAACGCCGCAAGGCGCATTGCCGTCGGAAAGACGTCATTGGTGGACTGGCACATGTTTACATGGTCATTGGGATGAACTATCGAATAGTTGCCCTTCTCTCCCCCGAGCAACTCGATCGCACGGTTGGCCAGCACTTCATTGGCGTTCATGTTGTGCGAGGTGCCGGCGCCAGCTTGAAAAGGGTCGACCACAAACTGATCCCGGTATTTCCCGGCAAGCACGTCATCCGCGGCCTGCTCGATCGCACGAGCTCGCTCCTGATCCAATGCGCCCAACGCAGCATTGGCCCGGACCGAGGCTTTCTTGACCTGGATCGTTGCGGTAACCAGCGATGGGTAAGGGGTGAATCCGGAAATCTGAAAGTTCTCGAGCGCGCGAGCGGTTTGAATGCCGTAGTACACGTCGGCCGGGAGTTCCTTCTCGCCCAACGAGTCCCGCTCAATTCTAGTTTGGCTCGCAGGTGACATCAGGAATCATCTCCACCATCACATACGAGAGATCGATGCGCTCAAACAGCACGGTCAGAGCCAGCTTCAGGTTGAGGGCTCCGGTGAGTTCGATCGCGCCTTACACTCCTTCGTAGATGTCCACCATCTTGAGCTCGCAGTCCACTGACGCCAAGCGGATGATTCCATCCGTAATAATCGCGCTGATCCACTCGCCGGCAATCTTCTGCCAGTGCGTGACCTGGTGTTCCTTCTGCTCAATCAGCAAGTATTCGCTGAAGGTGGGAATGGCTTTGTACGCTTCGAACTTCTCGCCGAAGTCGTAGCGCCGAGAGATATCCGAGACGACCTCAACGATCACCACGAGATTGGTAAGGACACCTTGCTTTTTTTTGCCCACATTTTTGAAGGTCGGTTCGCCACACACA